>JBGSTE010000135.1:0-7652 GCA_041736655.1 Phycisphaeraceae bacterium
CTGCAGGAACTCTTGCTCGAAGCGGCTTGGGCCAACGGCTACACCGGGCGGAACTTCCGCAACAGCCGGGAGGTGCTGCGCTACGCCTTCAGCAACTCGGTCGAGGCGGCATTCTCCACCATCGACATCGGCGGCATCCTCTCCAACGTCGGGAACAAGTTCCTGCTGGAAGGGTTCTTCAGCGTCGAGCGCACCTGGCGGAACATCACCGCGATCCGCAACGTGTCGGACTTCAAGACCGTCACCAGCTACCGCCTGGTCGGCAAGGACCAGTACGAACAGGTCGCGCCGGGCGGCGAGCTCAAGCACGGCACCCTCGGTAACGAGCAGTACGCCAACAAGGCCGACACCTACGGCCTGACCCTGTCCATCGACCGACGCGACATCATCAACGACGACCTGGGCGCGATCACCACCGTCCCCCGGAAATTGGGGCGTGGCTCGGGGCTCAAGATCAACGATGTGTTCTGGTCGACGTTTCTGGGCAACAGCGACTTCTTCAAGACGGCCAACAAGAACTACCTCACTGGCGCGGCGACAGCCTTGTCGATCGACGGGCTGACGACCGGCGAGACCGCCTTCATGGATCAGGTCGATCCCGACGGCAAGCCCATCGGCATCATGCCCGCGATCCTGCTCGTGCCCACTGCGCTGAGCGCCGTTGGCACCACGCTGTGGAAGTCGCTGGAGGTCCGCGACACGACCTCGTCCACGAAGTACCCGGTGGCCAACCCGCACCAGGGCAAGTTCCGCGTCGAGACCAGTCGTTATCTCGCCAACAGCCAATACACCGGCAATAGCGCTAAGGCCTGGTACTTGCTGGCCGACGCGACCGACCTGCCGGTCATCGAGACCGCGTTCCTCAACGGTCAGGAGTCGCCCACCATCGAGACCGCCGAGGCGGACTTCAACGTGCTGGGCATCCAGATGCGTGGCTACCACGACTTCGGCGTCGCCCTGCAAGACCCGCGCGGCGGGATCAAAGCCAAGGGCGAAGCATAAGCCATCGCCGGTACTTCACCACCGTGAAACCCAACAAGGACAACCACCATGCCAATCGCAACCTACATCCAAGACGGCCACACCATCGACCATACCCCGGGCAGCGCCCTTGCCGCCGGAGACGTGGTCGTCATCGGCGACCTCATCGGCATCGCCAAGGTCGACATCCCCGCCAACACCCTCGGCGCGCTGGCGACCACCGGCGTGTTCGATGTGCCCAAGACCGCTGGCGTCGGCGAGGCGATCCCCGCTGGGGCCAAGGTCTACTGGGATGTCGCCGACCAGGTCGCCAAGGAAGACGCCGAGGCCGGGACGAACAAGTACCTCGGCAAGACGACCCTTGCCGCCGGCGACAACGACACCACCACCCGCGTGAAGCTGGAGCAGTAATCCATGCCCGACTTGCTCAGAGACAGCGCGTCATGGCTGGCCCAGCAGCGTGGGGATCACCTCACGAGCCTGGTGGTTTACGAGCGCGCCGACGGCCCGGTCGTCAACGTGCCCGCCACCAAGGGAAAGACCGACTACGAGGTCGGTGACGCGTCGTACAGCGGCGCAACGCTGCGTGCCCACGTGATCGACTTCCTCATCACCGCCGAGGTGCTGGGCTTCGATCCCCAGGCCGGTGACGTGATCGTCGCCGACGGACGGCGCTACGAGGTGATGGACTTGGGCGGGCAAGGCGCATGGCGCTGGTCCGACCCGTATCGCACCACTTACCGCATCCACACCAAAGACATCGCCCCCGGAATTTAGGACACACCTTTGAGCAGCGACAACAGTCCATTTGAACCCGGCCAGAACCCGCTCGAAGCGATCTACAAGAAGCTCGATCGGCTCGACGAGGCCATCCGTGGCAACGGCAAGCCCGGCATTCAACTGCGCCTCGACCGGCTTGAGCAAAGCGCCAAGCGTCAGTCGCGGCTGATCTGGCTACTGCTGGGTGGCGCTGGAACGGCCATCGGCTCAAGCGTCGTCACCTGGCTGTCCGGATCGGGGGTGGGCCTATGAGCCTAATCACCGAGATCGCTGATGCCGTGACCGCTGAACTAAATGCGGCAGCGCCCGGGACGTTCACCCAGTCGTTCACCGCCGAGCGCAAGGTGCTGCCGTTTTATGAGCTGCAGGACCTCCTTGGCCTAAAGGTCACCGTCGTGCCCAAGGCCGTGGAGATCACCGGCTCGACGCGCAGCAACAGCCAGTACGACTTCGCCATCGACATCGGCATCCAGAAGAAACTCGGCTCGCCCAGCGCCATCGAAGCCGAGGTTGAATCGCTCGGCAATGTCGTGGACCAGATCGTCGAGTACCTGCGTCAACGCAAGCTCACTGCAGCGCCCTTCGCCGCGTGGGTGAACACGATCAACGACCCGGTCTACGCGCCCGAGCACCTGCTGGAGAAGCGGGTGTTTACCAGCGTCCTGACCCTGACCTACCGGGGGCTGAAATGAATAACGCCATCCTCCGTGCTATCCCCGTGACCGGCACCTACCAGCCGCTGACGAGCGAGCGTGTGGTGGGGTCGTTCACGATCACCGCACCGCCGACCAACGCGGACCCGGTGCAGTTCCTCGGCGATGCCGGCGACCACGTGTCGTGGGTGCCTGGCGAGTGGCACAGCTTCCGCAGCGTGAACCTCGCGGAACTCCAGGTCAAGGGCACACCCGGCGACATCGTCACCGTCATCGGAGGGACCTGGTGATGCCCTTCATCCAAGAACCATTGCCGATTGTTTCCAATGCGCCGATGCGCGAGTGGAACTTCGTCAGCCTGCCTTGGGACGGCAGCGTGACCGAGGTCTCGCACATCAACATGCCCAACATGACCGACATGTACTGCGACTACAACCCGATCCAGTCGCTGCCTTGGGATGAAATGCCCAGCCTCTACAACATCTCGCTCTACGGCTGCAACTTCATCGAAATGGACCTCTGGCAGGCCCCGAATCTGGCCTACGTCTACGCCAGCGAGAACATCAACCTGATCACGATCGATGCGCACGACAACACGGCGCTCGACAGCCTCGACCTCTCCAACTGCACCTCGCTGAGCTTCATGGACTTCAGCGGCTGCATCAACCTGCGCTATCTCTACGCCTACAACTGCAACTTCAGCGTGGCGGCGGTGGATCAGATCCTCACCGACCTCGTGAACAACGGCACGACCAACGGGAGCTTGCAGATGAACGGTGGCGGTAGCGCGTCGCCCTCCAACCCCGATGGCTTGGCCCTCAAGGCCATCCTCATCAATCGCGGATGGAACGTCTACCACAACTGATCATCATGAAACAGATCCAACCCACCACCGTGCAAGTGAAGCTCTCCGACGGGCACGAGGACGAATACGTCCTGGTCCACGACGGCGAACAGATCATCGAAGTAGTTGATCCTGGAAGCGGCAAGTTCGGCACTCACCCTCGCCACACGATGGTCGCAGGGACCAAGGCCGAGATCGATTCCGAGATCGCCCGGCTCAAGCTGAAGGCCAAGCCACAGCGCCGTGTTCCTCAGCGGCCCGACCGCGTAACCGGGGAGGTCAACCGCCCATGATCGGGTTCGAGATTACCAAGCTGTTCTTCGACAAGAAGGCCGTGCGCGACAAGGTCGACGCTGGTACGCGGCGTGTGCTCTCGCGCTTCGGGGCCTTCGTGCGCCGCACCGCCCGCAGCAGCATCCGCAAGCGCAAGAAGGTCAGCGAGCCCGGCGCACCACCATCGAGCCATGCCGGCCTATTAAAGAAGTTCATCTACTTCGGCTACGACCCGTCCGCCAACAGCGTGCTCATCGGTCCAGTCCGCCTCTCGCAGAACGGCCGCGGGCAAGCGCCCGAACTCCTCGAATACGGCGGCACCACAACACTGCAGCGCCGAGGCAAACGCGTCCGCGCCAACTACCAGGGCAGGCCCTTCATGGGGCCGGCCTTCAAACAAGAACAACCCAAGCTGCCCGCCATGTGGCGTGACAGCATCTCTAAATAAGGAACCTACCGATGCCGCAAGAATTCCTGCTCGGCATGAACGCGAAGATTTACCAGGGCCCGGCCGGGACCGTCCTGGCCAGCCTCACCGAGATGGGCAACGTCAAGGACGTGACGCTCAACCTCGAGGCGGGCGAAGCGGATGTCACCACCCGCGCCAATCAAGGCTGGCGGGCGACCGCGCCGACTTTGCGCGAATGCACCGCTGAGTTTGAGATGCTCTGGAAGCCCGGCGACCCCGGCTTCGACGCTGTGAAAACCGCGTACCTCACGGGGGGCACGCTGCGCCTTGCCGTGCTCACCGGCGATCAAGCTGCCGAGGGGACTGAGGGGCCGGTCGGCGATTTCTCCATCACCAACTTCAGTCGCGGCGAACCGCTCGAAGAAGCAGTCATGGTCAGCGTCACCGCCAAGCTCGCGGTCTTCGACGAGTGGTACGAAGTTCCCCTTCCTTAATCCCCCTACGGAATGAACACACATGAAAACATTCACTGATGCCAACGGACGAACTTGGACGCTGACCTTGAACCTCGGCACCGCGATGACGGTAAAGGCCAAGCTGGAGATCGACCTGCTCCAGCCCGAGCAAGGTGATCCGCCTTTGCTCACGCGCCTTGGCACCGATGAGATGCTGCTGGGCGAGGTGCTCTGCGTCATGCTCGAGGGCCAGTTCGCCGTGCACAAGGTCACCGAGGACGACGTGCGATCCAGCTTCGATGGCCAAACGCTCCTCTCGGCTCAGAAGGCGTTCTATGAGGAACTGATCAATTTTTTCCAATCGCGCGGGCGCAACGATCGGGCCAAGGCGGTCGCCAAGCAGATGGCCATGATCGACGCGGCGGTGACCGCGATCGAAAACAAGATCGACGCACTCGACCTGCAGAGCATTCTGGATCAAACGATCCAGGCCGGGGATGGGCAGATGTCTGGCGGCTTGCCGGATCACTCAGCCTCGGACCCGCCGACCTCAGAGAACTAACGCTACGTGAACTGCTTTGGATGGCCGAGGGACTAGGCCGGGAACGATGGGCACACACCTCCATGCTCTGCTGCCTGATCGCAAACGCCAACCGTGACCCCAAGAAGCACCGCCCGTTCAAACCCTCCGACTTCGATCCCTACGAACGCAACCGGCGACCACGGAAGGTGGCCGATACCCAGGACCTTCAATTCCTCCGCGAAGCCCTGACGGGCAAGAAAGGCAAACGTCATGATCCTTGAAATCCTCTCCACCATCCTCAATTCCGCTATCGGAGTCCTGCTCGGGATGATGACTGTCATCGTCACCGTCTTCTGGCTGCTCAGCAAGCTCGACCCCTTCCATGACCAGTGGCGTCAGTGGGAGGGCTCGATCATCACAGGCATCAAGCTGGCCGAGAAGGGGGTCTCCGATGAGGTTCCCCACGCGGGGCAGATCAAACTCAACACGGCCATGGATCACGTCCTTAAGGACTACGCGTTGGCCAATGGCGGCAAACGCCCATCCAGGAAGCTGGTGCGCCAACTACGGCAGGGCATCCAGACCAAGCATGCAGACCTGGATCGCTGTGGGAGCCTCAAGCTCCGCAACTCCCGGTGATGACGTGACGCTTGATCCACTGAAGGACTCCTATGGCAGGAACCCAAGGCATCCGAGCGGGCCGTGCCTTCGTCGAGCTCTTCGCCGACGACAGCAAGCTCGTGCGCGGGCTGCGGCGGGCAGAGAAGAAGCTCCGGGCCTTCGGGGACTCGGTCCGCAACTTCGGGCTCAAGCTCACCGCGCTGGGCTCGGCCATGCTCGCGCCACTGGTCGCCTCGGCCAAGCTCTTCAGCGGTTACGGCGACCAGGTCGCCAAGATGGCCAAGCGCACCGGACTGTCCGTCGAGACCCTCAGTGAACTGCGATTCGTTGCCACGCAGACCGGCACCGAGTTCGAGTCGCTGGAGATGGCCTTCCGCAAGATGCAGCGATCGATCTATGACGCGGGGCGTGGCCTCTCGACGCAGGTCGATGCGTTTGACGATCTCGGGCTGACCTTCGCCGACCTTGACGGGTTGTCGCCCGAGGACCAGTTCAAGCTGCTGGCGGATCGCATCTCAATGATCGAGGACCCGACCCGCAAGGCCGCGATCGCGATGACCTTGTTTGGCCGCACCGGTACGAACCTCCTGCCGATGTTCGCCAGCGGTGCTCGGGGCATCGAGATCCTCCAGGCCGAGGCCCGCAGGCTCGGGCTGACGATGTCGGGTGAGGATGCCCAAGCCGCAGAAGAATTCACCGACGCGCTCGACCGGCTGTGGAAGGTCGTCAAGATGGGCGTGTTCTATGTCGGCGCGGCGCTCGCCCCCACATTGCAAAAAGTCGCCGACACGATCACCGCGCTCAGCGTCCAGGTCTCGGCGTGGATGAATGAGAACCGCCAGGTCATCGCCACGGTTCTGAAGGTCGTCGTCGCTGTCATCGCGGTCGGCGTGGCGATCACGCTCCTTGGCACAACGATCTCCATCTTCGCCGGGGTGCTCGGCGGGTTCATCACCGTGATCACGACGGTCGTGCTCGTCATCAAGACCCTCGGGGCGGTGCTGCTATTCCTCGTCTCGCCCATCGGCATCGTGATCGCGGCGGTGGCAGGGCTCGCCGCTTACCTGATCTATGCCACCGATGCCGGGGGCAAGGCGCTGTCGTGGCTGGGGCAGAAGTTCATGGTCCTCAAGGACGATGCACTCAAGGCCTACCAAGGCATCGCGGATGCGCTCGCGGCCGGGGACATCGGGCTGGCGGTCAAGGTCCTCTGGCTGACGATCAAGATGGAGTGGACCCGCGGGACCAACTTCCTCGAAAAGATGTGGCTCAACTTCCGGGGCTTCTTCATCCAGATCGGGTACGACGCCTGGCATGGCCTACTCGCCATCGCCGAGATCGTCTGGCACGCGTTGGAGGTCGGCTGGATCGAGACGACCGCGATCTTCGCCAAGGCATGGCAGGGTTTTGTGGGCTTCTTCGCAGCGACCTGGGAGCGGATCAAGGCCGGGGCACAGAAGGCGTGGAACTGGATCAAGTCCTTGTTCGATGACTCGATAGACCTGCAGGCCGAGAACCGCCTAGTCGAGGATCAGAAGAACGCCGCGATCTCCCAGATCGAGGACGACCAGCAACGCCAAGTCGCCGAGCGCGAGGCGCAACGCCAGCGCGAACGGCAGCGAGCCTCCGCGATCCATGAGCAGACCCTTGCGGGCATCGGCCAGGAAAACCTCGACCGCCAACAGGAACTCGAAGACGAGTACGCCCAGCGCATGTCAGAGAACGAGCAGGACCTGCAACAGGCGCGCGAGGAATGGCAACGCGCCGTTGAAGAAGCCCGTCAGAAGCGACAACAAAAAGAATCTGAAGACACCGGCCCCGGCCAACTCGATGACCCCAACGCGATCATCGACCGGGCGCGGGATGCGCTCGAAGGGATCGGCGACATCGTTGATGCCGAGGTCGCCAAGGTCGGTGTGCGGGGCACGTTCTATGCCGCCGGCGCACGCGGGTTGAGTACCGGCAACGCGGCCGACCGCACCGCCAAGGCCACCGAAGAAACCGCGAAGAACACCAAGAAACTCGCCCAGGCCGCAGTGGCCGGTGGCGTGACGTTTGCATAACCGATGCCTGTTACCTGCACCGAACATATCGACTCGCGGGAGCTCACCGA
>JBGSTE010000137.1:0-5985 GCA_041736655.1 Phycisphaeraceae bacterium
TCGCCGTGGTCTGCCCCAATTTTTATCGCAGAGGCGGCATCGAACGCGTTGCCATCGCGAGCGCCAACGGACTTCACCAACTGACGGGCCAAGTGAGTGTTATCGCGGGCTTTGTCGAAGACCAGGTACTCCATCCGGGCATACCCGTTGTATCTGTCGCGAAAACACCATTTGGCAGTTGTGGCAACGTGGGTCTCTTTGGCCGGTCTGCGTCGAGAGTTATTGCCGAAAATATGAATGCGCAAGCAGTCCTGGGCTTTGGCGTCGTTAGCCCAGATGACGCCGTCGTTTGGGTCGGCAGCGTCCATGCACGATGGCTGGAAGTCAGCCGCACCCAAACATTCCGCGGCCGTCTAAAACGCAAGCTCAACCCCTTTCACCGTGTAGCGATTGCGCGCGAGAAGGCGTTGTTCGGCAGGAGGCGCTACCGCAGGCTGCTCGCATTAACGCCCGAGGTCGCAAACGATCTGATGCATTTTTACGGTGTGCCCAGCGGCGATATCGATATCGTGCCCAACGGCGTCGACCCCCATGAGTTCTGCCCGGTCAATCATGAAACCCGCGACCAGCTGCGCGCGAAGTTCGGCATCGGTGCGGGCAAGAAAGTCATCAGTTTCATTGCCAACGAGTCAGACCGCAAAGGCCTGCCGCAACTCATGCAAGCGGTGTCTCAGCTCAAGGATCCCTCGGTACATGTACTGGCGGCGGGGAGGATCGGGCCGGAGATAGCTCGCCTGGCCGAGGAATTCGGGGTGCAGCGCCAGACGACCTGGGTTGGACGGGTTGAAGAAGTTGCGCCGGTGTTCCAGGCCTCTGACCTCTTTGTCCTGCCAACCGCGTATGAGGCGTGGGGGCTGGTCATCGTCGAAGCGCTCGCGTGTGGTGTGCCAGTCATCACGACACGACTCGCCGGCGCGGCCTGCGTGGTTCATGAAGGCGACAATGGCTATCTACTCGATGCGGCAGATGATGTGGACACACTGACAGTGCAGATCCGCCGGTCGCTCGGCCGTGAAGACTACAGCGCGACCCGGATCGCGGCCTCGGTTCAGCAGTACGCATGGGATAACATGATTAAACAGATTGCAGCCATCCTTGAAAAGGCTTATGCCGATCGGCCATGGATGAGTGTGCAAGAGAAGCGAGCAAGGGTTGTGTCGGCATGAAGATCCTGCTTCTGACCGACGCCGACGCCTTTGCCGGGACCGAGCGGCACATGCTTGCGCTCGCGTTGGGGTTGCGGCAGCGCGAGGTGGATGTTGCCCTCGGCTGCCCTGCGGGTTCGCCGCTGGCCCGGGCTGCTGCGGAAGTATCCTTGCCCGTCATCGCCATCGAGAAGCGGGGGGCGGTCGATATCAAGGCGATCCGGCGCCTCATTCAATTAATCCGTGAGGAAGGCTTCGAACTGATTCATGCTCACAACGGGCGTACCGCATGGCTAGCTTCGATCGCGCGGTTCATCGCCCGCCGGGGCGTGTTGGTTTCGACGATGCATTTCATCGCCCCGGCCCGGGGCTCGCGTCAGGGGTTGTCCAGGTGGGCCGGTGACCTGGCCCACGCCTTCATCCGCCGACAAACCCGTGGCATCATCGCGATCTCCGATGCGGTGCGTGCCGCAGCGATCGCGCGGGGTGACCTTCCTGCCGCAGCGATCCATCGCGTGCACAACGGCATCACCTCGCCGACCCCCGCGCGGGATCGTGACGCGGTGCGCTCGGCCATGGGACTGGACCCATCGACCACGCTGTTTCTCGCGGCAACACGCCTTGAACAGGAAAAATCAGTACCCCTGCTGATCGAGGCCGCGCGACAGCTTCGGGTAGAAGGACAGGGGCAGTTCAAGGTCTGCGTTGTCGGGCACGGCTCGATGCACGATGAATTGCAAGGCATGATCCGGGACAAAGGCCTGGGCGATCACGTCGAATTGTTGGGGTTTCGGCAGGACGTGCACGACCTGATGGCGGCGGCAGATGTGTTGGTTCACCCCGCGGCCGCCGAGCCCTTCGGGCTGGTGCTGGTAGAAGCGATGGCCCTGGGCCTGCCGGTCATCGCATCAAACGGTGGGGCGGCCCCGGAGATCGTTGTGCCCGGGCAGACCGGCTGGCTGTTTGATGCCGATGACGTTGAACAGTTGAAGCACACCATGAACGCCGCGATCGCCGCCGGCCGTGAACGGGAGCAACTGGGCCAGGCGGGATACGCCAGGTTCAGTGCGTGTTTCACCGCCGACCGCATGGTAGATCAGACCCTCGCGTTCTATCGCAACATGCTGCACGCAACAGACGCAGGCGCGGTCCCCGTGCGAAGGACTGTGACCCCGTGAGGAGTGAAGAAAGCGGTTGGCGATTGCCTGAGGGTTCCGTGGCTTGGATGCCATGTCTCACAAGAGAGCATGCCGGGCCGGTCCGTTGTGATCAAGCGGCCGCGACAGGAACGATTGCCCTGCTCGCGGCACTTGGCCTGGTTCTCACGCCGGTCATCTCGCTGGCGGCTCCGCAACAGATGGGCGCATGGATCGTTGTCCTAGGATTGATCAGCGGGGTGCTCAGTACCTTGGTCGTGTGGATGCGACGCATCCGTATCCATGCGCGAATCAAGGCCTGCATGGTGATGTACAGCCTCGTGACGATGATCGGTCTTTGGGCGAGTTTCAACGGCAAGTCCCAGTACAACATGATGATGCCAGGCCCGGTGGCTGTGCCCGATGGCTGGTTCCGTTGGCCGGCAGCGATGGATGCGAAGGTCGCCTTTGCAAGCACGGGCTATGTCGTGGGATTATTGACGCTGGGCATATCGGTCGCGGCCTTGGCATCGAGCGTCCAGCAGGCCTGGCCGATCCTTGTCATGTTCGCAGTCTCGGCCGTCGTGCTCTGCATCATGGCGATCGGGATGCGAAGCGCTGGCCTGACGCTGACACCGGGGCATGCGAACCCGGCCTCACCTTTCGGGTGGTTTAGCGAGCACGGTCAGGCCGGGAGCTATCTGATCATGGGCCTTTTCTCGGCAGTCGGTCTGTTCTTCGCGTGGGCTCGGAATCGATGGGTCGTGATGGTCGGGCTTTCTTGCCTGGCTCTGATCCTAACTTCGCTTGTCTTCATCAATATCTCGGAAGCCGCTGCGGGGATCGGGCTGTTGCTGCTTCTTGTCACCGCCTGGGTATCTGGTTTACGTTTAAGTATTCAGTCGCGCCTTCGCTTGAACGCGAAACGCTATAAGGGGTTGACACTTGTTTTTCTCATTGCGCTGGCCGGCCTGGTTGTCGCGTTCGAAGTTCCGCAGGTAATCACTGAGGCCTTGTCCAGGACCGGGTGGTACGGCAGGTTCTTGATGTGGCAGAGTGCCTTACCGATCGCAGGAGATGCCGGACCTGTTGGATATGGCCCGGGAAGTTTTAAGCTGCTCCTTCCGTTCAGTGAACACTTCGTGCCCGCACTCTATCGGCATTGGATCGTCACTCCGTATATCGGGCAGCAGCCGACGCCCGTGTGGTGCCATGCACACAACGAGTACCTCCAGGCCACGGTTGAATGGGGCTGGATCGGGGCCTTACTCCTGATCGCGCTGGTCTGGGTCCCCGCGCTACGACTTTGCCGGATCGCGTGGAACTTGAAGCTTCAACAACATCGCGAAGGCTGGCTTGTGACGGGTCTGGCCGGGGGTCTGATCGGTGTGCTGCTTCATGCGGGGATCGATATCCCGATGCAGTCACCGGTCGTCGCCGTCAGCGTGGCGCTGTTGGCGGGGATCGGCTGGGGCTTAAACCCAGCAGCTAGGACGCAGCCGGTGTGTCAACTTCGCGAGGCTTCATAGGATGCGTGTCCTCCTGATCTCCCACACCTGCCAGTCGCCTACCGAGGGTCAGCCCAAGGCTGTTCAGTTGAGCCGGATTGATGGGATCGAGCTGATGGTTGTCGTGCCGGATCGGTGGAAGCACTACGGACAGTGGCGGCCGCTGGAAATCCTGGATGAGGCGCGTCCTGTCATCCAGCCGATGAAGGTGAGTTGGCCCTGGCTTGGGCCTGCACAGTTCTATCTGCACTGGTACCCGCGGCTGTCACGTCTGGTCCGGGCGTTCAAACCCGATGTCATTGATGTCTGGGAGGAGCCTTGGGGTCTGGTGAGTCTGCAGGCGGCTCGTATCCGTGACCGCTGCGCACCGGCCGCGAAGCTGGTCCTTGAGACCGAGCAGAACCTCAACAAGAAACTGCCCCTGCCGTTCGAATGGATCCGCCGCAAGAGCCTGGCTTCTGCGGACTGGCTGGTGGCCCGCAATGCCCAAGCCGTCGAGGTCTGCCGGGCCAAGGGCTATGGCGGGCCCGCCACGGTGTTGCCCAACGCGGTCGATGCGGAGTTGTTTGTGCCCATGGATCGCGCATCATCTCGCGCGAGCATGCAGATCACCGGCCAGGCCCTTGGCTATATCGGTCGGCTTGTTCCCGAGAAAGGTTTGGTCGGACTGATTGAGGCCATGCCGCATCTGTCGCCGACAACTTCGCTCTATCTCGTGGGGGACGGGCCGATGCTTACCCAACTGCGTGAGCTGGCGGGTCGGCTGGGTCTGGAAAAGCGTGTGCACTTCCTGGGCCGTAAGCCGCTGAGCGCGTTGCCCGTGGTGATGAATGCCATCGATGCGCTCGTGCTGCCTTCATTGACCACGCCAAGCTGGAAAGAGCAGTTTGGCCGGGTCATCATCGAAGCGTTTGCGTGCGGAACCCCCGTGGTCGGCAGTGATTCGGGAGCGATCCCGGATGTCATCGGCTCTGACGGGTGGTTGTATCGCGAGGGCGATGTCAAGGACATGGTCCGGGCGATCAACGCATGCCTGTCGGAGGATGAAGTCGCCAAACAAGCGGCCCGTGTGGATCGCCGTCAACGCGTGCTCAGCGAGTTCACCTGGTCCGCGGTGGCCCGGCGCTACGTGGGTGTTTATCGGGATGTCCTTGCGGGTAGAACGGTCGGTCATCCATCGGGGGTTGATCCCGAGCGATCGCCCCTGGTCGAGTCGCACCCATGCGTGTAGTGCCCCGCGTCCTCTTCGTTGATCACACGGCTCAGCTCGGCGGGGCTGAGCTGTCGCTGCTGGACCTGGCATCACATACGCCCGGCTGTCGGGTTGCGCTCTTTCAGGATGGGCCGTTCCGTGAGCGGCTGCAAGCTGCGGGTGTCGAGGTATCCGTGATCGAGGCGCCCTCGCTCGGGGCGGTGCGTCGCGAGTCCGGCCTGCTCTCCAGCTTCTCGGCACTGCGCGGGATCTGGCAAAGTGTCCGCGCGGTGGCACGCTTGAGTAAGCCATACGACGTGCTGTACGCCAACTCGCAGAAGGGCTGGGTCGCCACCGCGCTGGCGAGCGTCATCTGCCGACGCCCGGCGGTGTGGCACCTGCGCGATCTTTTGACGCCCGACCACTTCAGCAGGACCAACGTCCGTGTCGTCGTCGGCCTGGCCAACCGATTTGCAACGGCCGTGATCGCCAACTCTAGCGCCACGCGCCAGGCCTTCATCGACGCCGGCGGCAAGCCGGAACTCGTCCCCGTGATCTACAACGGGATTGATCCGGCATCCTTTGAAAACCCTATCAATCACGACACCCCCAAAGACCCAGCGAGGATGCCGGTCGTCGCCTGTGTTGGTCGCCTGTGCCCTTGGAAAGGCCAGCATATCTTCCTCGACGCGCTGGCCCGGACCCCCGGCGTCCGGGGCTGGGTCATCGGTGCGGCCCTCTTTGGCGAAGACGAGTACGCAGATCAACTACAGCGACAGGCCCAGTCGCTGGGGATTATGGACCGCGTCGAATTCCTGGGATTCCGCAAGGATATCCCGGCCTTACTCGCTCAGGCCGACATCCTCGCCCACACCGCGACCTCGCCCGAGCCGTTTGGACGCGTGCTGGTCGAGGCGATGTTCGCTGGCACTGCGGTGATCGCGACGCGCGGCGGCGGGCCCTCGGAGATCCTTGACGACGGCCGAACCGGGCTGCTTGTTCCA
>JBGSTE010000542.1:0-2090 GCA_041736655.1 Phycisphaeraceae bacterium
TGCTGCGCCGCATGGCCCGCCCCGCCGCCGCTGCGCGGACGCTGGATGAGATCGCCGCATGGCGCGCGGTCTGCCCCGATCTGACCCTGCGATCCACCTTCATCGTGGGCTACCCCGGCGAGACGGAGGCGGAGTTCCAGACGCTGCTCGACTGGCTGGATGAGGCGCAGCTCGACCGCGTCGGATGTTTCCAATACGAAAACGTCGCGGGGGCACGGTCGAACGACCTTCCCGACCATGTGCCTGCCGAGGTGAAGCAGGACCGGTTTGATCGCTTCATGGAAAAGGCGCAGGGTATTTCGGCCGCAAAGCTGGCAGAAAAGGTTGGCAAGGTGCTGGATGTGATCGTCGACGAGGTCGACGAAGACGGTGCCACCTGCCGCACCAAGGCCGACGCACCCGAGATCGACGGCAACCTCTTCATCGACGAAGGCTTCGAGGGTCTGGCCCCCGGCGATATCGTTCAGGTGACGGTGGATGAGGCAGGGGAGTATGATCTTTGGGGACGGCGGAGTTGAGTGAGACGTCGATCCGTTAAAGTAACCAAATCTATAAATACCCGCTCACTCCTCCGCGTCAGCTAATAACTTTGGCTTGCATTGTGTTTTGCTTGGTTCTTTAGTTGTCCGGTGGGCAACTCGAGGGCGTCATGGAATTTTCTGAACGCGTTAAGGAACTCGCAAAGCGATCCAAGCATGCCTCGTCGCTCGCGCTTACCGAGGAGGCGACGAAGACATCGGTTATCCTGCCGTTTATTCAAGCACTTGGCTACGATGTCTTTAACCTAGATGAAGTCGTGCCGGAGTATATCTCGGATGTCGGCCTGAAGAAGGGTGAGAAGGTCGACTTCGCGATCAAGATTTCTGGAAAACTCGCCGTGTTGGTGGAAGCCAAGCCCATATCAACGTCGCTTGGCAGCGCCCAGTTCAGCCAGCTGTATCGCTACTTCGGTGTCACCGAGGCGCGACTGGCAATTTTGACAAATGGGCGAGATGTTTGGTTCTTCTCCGACATCGACGAACCCAACAAGATGGACAAGAAGCCGTTCTTCATCTTTGACCTCCAATCACATGATGAAAGTCAGGTTAAGCGGATAAGCCAGTTTCATAAATCCAACTTTTCAATCGAATCGATCCTTGAGGCGGCATCATCGCTTAAGTTCACCAGCAAAGCGGCAAGTTACGTCAAGAAACAGCTTGCAGACCCTGATGATGAGTTTGTGAAGCTGGTCGGACGACAGATCTACGATGGCAGCCTAACAAAGTCGGCGCTGGAGCAGCTAAGGCCAGCGATTCAAGCCGCCCTCGACGAGGTTATCCGCGACCGAATTCAGGATAAGTTGAACGTAGCCTTCCGACCTGAGGCGGCAAGTCTCGAGGCAAACCAATCAAAGAGCCCGGAGGAGGGAGATCAAAAATCGGAGATCGTCACGACCGAAGACGAGAGCCAAGCCTTCATGATTGTGCGTGCCATTGGCGCGCGAACGATCCCGGTCGAGCGCATTACGATGAGGGATTCAAAGAGCTATTGCAGCGTCTTTGTCGATGACAACAACAGAAAGCCTGTCTGCCGACTGTACTTCAATGCAAAGTCCACAAAATCAATAGGGCTGTTTGATGCGCAGAAGAGTGAAGAGAAATTTGTTATAGAGAACCTGTCTGATATTTACGGCTTTGCCAAGCAGATCGAAGCAACAATCAAGCTGTATATCTGACACAGATCACGGTCCCTCACCCCACCAACACCACCACCCAGGCGACACCCGCCGCGATTACGGCCAGCGCGACGGCGGCCGATCCGCAGTCCTTGGCCTTTTTCGCGCGCGGGTCTTGCCCAGGTGAGATGTAATCGACCACCTCTTCGACGGCAGTGTTCATGAGCTCTGCCGCCAGCACCAAAGCCCCAAGGCCAGGATCAGCGCCCGTTCGCCTGCTGTCAGGTCCAGCCAGAGCGCGAGCGCTGCCGACAGCCCGTTGACCACCGTCCATTGCCGCAGCGTCTTTTCGCTGGCCCAGGCGGCGCGCCAGCCGTCCCAGGACCAGATCACCGTATTGGCAAACCGCCGCAGTTCGCTGCGCAGGAACCCCGTC
>JBGSTE010000149.1:0-3551 GCA_041736655.1 Phycisphaeraceae bacterium
GTACTGGTGGTTTTTTGCGGCCGAGCGGACCATCGACGGGCCGCCGATGTCGATCTGTTCGATGGCGTCGGCGGTATTGACCTCGGGGTCGGCGACGGTTTTCTCAAAGGGGTAGAGGTTCACGCAGACCAGGTCGATGGGTGTGATGTTGTGTTGTTTGAGCGATGCGGCGTGGTCGGGCTTGTCGCGCAGGGCGAGCAGGCCGCCGTGGATTTTCGGGTGCAGGGTCTTGACTCGGCCGTCCATCATTTCGGGGAAGCCGGTGACGGCGTCGATGGGCGTGACCTTGATGCCGGCCTCGGTGAGGGCCTTGGCGGTGCCGCCGGTGGAGATGATCGTCGTGCCGCAGCAGGAGATGAGCCGGCGCGCGAAGGCGACGAGGTCGGTCTTGTCGGAGACCGACAGCAGGGCCGTCTTGATGTTGACGAGGTCTTGCATTTCTTTGAAGCCTTTAGCTGTTAGCCATTAGCCATTAGCTTAAAACAGAAGGCCTTGAGCTAACGGCTAACAGCTAAAGGCTAAGAGCTAACCGCTAACAGCTAAAGGCTCCAACAAATCACAGCGGCTTGAGGCGGAGCAGTCGGCCGTTGGGGCTGACGAGGATGATGGAGCCGTCGTCGCCGACGGGGATCACGGTCTTAAGCTCAAGGGTCGGGACGCGGGTGAGGAGGTCGCCGGCGTCGAGGTCGACCGAGAAGAGTTCGCTGTCCGAGTGCAGGAGCATGTCCTGCTGGCGGATGAGGACGGGCAGGGCGTTGATGTCGTTTCGCCAGACTTCCTTGCCGTCGATGGCGTTGACCGCGACGAGGCCGCCCTTGGGTTGCAGGGGCTGGATGATGAGTCGGCCCAGTGCGACGGGCGCGGAAACGAGGGGCTGCTCGGCGCCGAGGTACTGCCAGGTGTCCTTGCCGGTGGTGCGGTTAAAGGCGTAGAGCTTGCCGTCTTCGCTGGCGACGACGATCTCGCTGCCCTGGACGGTGGGCGCGGCGCGGACGGCGCCGAGGGTGCGGTTACGCCAGAGTGGCTTACCGGTGGAGGTTTCGAGCATGGCGTAGGTGCCGCCGGTGTCGACGATGAAGACGTCCTGCTGTGCCAGGGCCGGGGGGTTGGTGATCCGGCTGTCCATGTCGTAGCGCCAGCGAGCGAAGTTGCTGTCGACGCTGTGGCCGAAGACCAGGCCGTTGGAGCCTGAGAGGATGGCCAGGCGGGTGAGGGGGTCGTAGACGGCGGGCGAGGCGACGGAGGTTTCGAGCTTGGCGACTGCTTGAACTTCGCCGTCACGGTCGCGGAGGGTGAAGAAGCGCGAGCCGCTGTGGATGAAGATCTGTTCGCCGTCGCGGTTGGGCGGGTAGAAGGTTTCGAGTCGGCTGCCGAGCTTGATCTTCCACATCGCCTGGCCGTCGCTGGCGCGGAGTGCGGTGATGAAGTTTTCGGGCGACTCGATGGTGATGATCATGTCGCCCAGGACGGTGACGGAGAGGAGCTCCTGTCCGCGAAGCAGTTCGATGGGGGAAGCCCAACTGATGCGGTAGCCCAGTTCGGCGGCGGGGCCGGGCTCGATGAGTAGACCGATGGGCTTGTCGCTGCCGGCGGGTTTGGCGTCCGCGGCCCAGCGGTTGGAGGCGGGGCGGCTGTCGCCGGTGGATTGATCGCTAGAAGTCGAGCAACCCAGCGTAGAAAAGACGAAGGCCAGGACTGCCAGCCATTGAACTGTCATCGCATGCATGCGCAGGTACTCCCACCAGGGGCCAGGCCCAAGCGGACGGGAACCAGACCCGTCGCAGCTTGCCGAAGCGGTAAGTATCAGGCGTAGCAGGGTTTTGGTCAAGCGTTGGCAGTTGGAATCAGGCTTTGGCCAGTTGCGAGCGTTTGTTCGCGATGGTCTGGATGAGCTTCTTCTGGGGGTCGGCGAACTTTTCAGTGCCCTCGGCCATGAGGTAGTCTTCGAGCTTCTGGATGTCGACCTTCTGCTCAAATTCGCGGATCACCGCCGGTTCGGGGAGCTTGCGCGAGACCGCCGAGTAGGTCCGGCCCAGGGCGGCGATCGCCGCGTTGGTCGCCGGCGGGTTGGTCTGAATGTCGCTGCCGGCGAGCTCGGCGATGTAGTAGTCCTCGGCCTGCCAGTCGAGCTTCTTGCCGGTGGACGCGAAGATCATCTCCTGCTTGAGCGGGAGTTTTTTGTCGGCCCAGAATTTCTCGTTGGCGATGCCGATGCGCTTGGCGTTGAGGACGCCGACGCGGCCCTGCAAGAGGTCCGAGAGGTTGGGCAGTTTCTTCTGCGTGTAGACATCGACGCGGGAGATGAAGATGGAGTAAACGCTCTTGAAGGAATCGAGCTTGCCGTAGCGTTGTCGGCCTCGCCAGATCGCGTCGCGTGCGGCGATGTACTGGCGCTCGGAGAAGATGAGTGTGACGTTGAGCGTGATGCCGGCGGCGGCGAGCTCTTCGAGGGCGTCGAGCCCCGCGGGCGTCGCGGGCACCTTGATCATGCGGTTGTCGTGGCCGGCGGCCCACTGCTTACCCGATTCGATGTAGCGGGCGACGGCTTCTTTGTGGGGCGTGGGGTTGTTGATGTCTTCGAGTAAGGGGTCCAGTTCGAAGCTGACCCAGCCGTCGTCGCCGCGCGTGCGTTTCCAGACGTCGTGGAAGGCCTGCTGGGCGTGCTTGACGAGGTGGTCTGTCATTTTCCAGGCGAGGGCTTCGTCGCTGATGCCCTTGCCCATGAAGGAGGCCATGGTGTCGTCGAAGCGTCCGGTCTCGATGAGTCCGGCGATGATGATGGGGTTGGAGGTCGCGCCGGTGATGCCGATGGCTTTGTTTTTCTGCACTTCATCGGGGTCGACTGAATCGAGCCAGACTTTGGAGCCGGTAGCGATGAGGGACTGGATGCCGGTGGCCATGGCGTTTCCTTTCGGGTCTTGTTGAGGTATTGACTTTATCGGCGTGGCTACCTGATCGATCGCGGAGTCGGGCGGATTATTCCGCGTCGGTCCTATAGATCCGGATCGGGGGTCCAAAGAAAGGGTAGGCGCGGCCGGGGGCTTTAGTTCGCCAGGGCGATAACCAGCACGGCGATGAGGATGACGATGACCGCGGCCTCGGCGAGGACGGCCCAGAACAGCGGCTGGTCGGTCATCGACCTGCCACGGGACTCATCGGTGCGGACGGTGAGGATCTGCGTGTCGTCCGGCTCGAGCGCGGCCAGGGAGGAGAGGTCGGCCATCTTGCGGGCGATGGTCGGCGGCTGGCCTTTGGCCAACGCGCGGAGGTCTTCGAGCAAATCTTCGGTCGTCGCGTAGCGTTTGCGCGCGGACTTGGCCATGCACACCTCGATGATCTCCGAGATGCCGGAGGTCAGTTGGGTGTTGACGTGGTCCGGCGGGATGAGCTCTTCGCTCAGGTGCTTACGCATGACGGCCGAGGGGTTGGCACCTTCGAAGGGCACCTTGCCGGTGACCATGTGGTACATCGTTGCGCCCAGGGCGTAGATGTCGGCGCGGAAGTCGATCTCGATTTCGCCGCGGATCTGCTCGGGGCTGATGTAGTAGGGC
>JBGSTE010000189.1:0-3963 GCA_041736655.1 Phycisphaeraceae bacterium
GGTGGTCGCGGGGTCGGCGGCGGGCGAGGCCGCGGGGGCGTCTGCGGTTGAGCAGCCGGCCGGTTGATCGGCGAATTGGGTCAGTTGCAGGTCGGGCATAGCGGCGTGGCCGGTGGGGAAGGCGGACCGGGCATGATAGCGGATCGCGCCCCCGGGCCCTATGGCTTTACGAATGTCCTTACAAAAGAAGCCGGTCCTAACTGCAGCGAGGGTCCGGATCGGACCCATTTCTGCCATATTTTTGACCAAAAATCATACGATCCGCTCCTTCGCTGCGCTCAGGACCGGCTTCCATGAGGATCGGCGAGGTGTATCCCGGAGGTCTCTCTTGTCAGGATCGCCCGATGTGCTTATCCTGTAAGCTACTGAAAGTACCGGGGCTACGTCGATTGAGCGCGTGTGCGCGGACGGCGGAGCCCACTCGAAGACTCCAGGAGCTTGTTATGGCGAAGATGTTTTACACGCTGACCGAAGCGGCCGCGAAACTCGGCGTTAAAGAACAGGCGGTCAAGGACATGGCCGCCCGCAACGAGCTTCAACAGTTCCGCGACGGCGACAAGCTGATGTTCAAGCGCGACCAGATTGACGCCAAGGCCTCCAGCGGCAAGTCTAACGGCCCCATCAGCCTGGCTGACTCGTCCATCGGCGATGCGATCAACCTCAAGGACGAAACCTCGGCGGGCGGCTCCTTCGAGAGCGCTAACGAGGCCACCGGCATCAGCGTGTTCGACGCCGGCGAAATCGACCTCGCCGACCCGCTCGCACAGACCCAGGTCACCGGACCGATGATCGACGACGAAGAGCTCGCCCTCGAATCCGTTGGCTCAGGCTCGGGCCTGCTCGACCTGACGCGCGAGTCTGACGACACCTCCCTGGGTGCTGAACTCCTCGACGAAATCTATCCCGGCGGCGACACCGGCACAGGCACCGGCACAGGCATCGCCATGGAGTCGGCCATCGGCTCTTCGGGCGTGTTCGACGGCGCGATCTCTATGGAGACCGGCGCCTCTGGCCCGTCAGGCCTGGAAAACCTCAGCGCAGGCACCGCACCGCAGACCGTCGTTGCAGCCACCTCAGGCGGCGGCATGGTCTACGACGAAGTGGACGACCCCGCAGGCAGCTGGTTCGGCGCGGGCATGCTCTTTGGCGTCCTGCTGGCCATGATCGTCGCCCTCGCGGCGGTGATCCCCGCGGTCGCTGGCGTTCAGGGAACACTCGTCGATGCGCTGTACCCCAAGGAAGGCAACGTCTACAGCCCGACCAACGTCTACGCGGTGGCTGGCGGCCTGTTCGTCGTCAGCCTCGTGCTCGGCGTCCTGGGCATGTTCATCGGCAAGTCCGCTTCACGCTGAACGACGTACAGACGCCTTCAAGAATCGTAAGTCAAAGCCGGCCTCACGCAGGCCGGCTTTTTTTGTCGCGTCCGCTTGCAGTTATCTCAGGATTGATGCTGCCGCTGGCGACAATCCTCGCTAACATGCCCTCGATCAGGGCCGTCCTTCAATGCTCAGTAAACATGCCAAGCTCGAGTGTCTGACCATCGCCGCTGTGGGCACTATGCTCAGCGTGGCTGTCATTGTCCTTAAGCTCTGGTGGCTGCTGCTGCTCATCGTGCCGCTCACGCTTTCACTGCTGCTGTTTTTCCGTGACCCCGAGCGTCGCACGCCCGCACAGCGCGGCGTCATGGTCGCGCCTGCCGACGGCCGGATCAGCTCCATCCACGAAGTCGAACACTTTGAGCCCCTGGAAGGCCCGGCCCTGTGCGTGCGGATCTTCCTGAGTGTCTTTGATGTGCACATCAACTACAGC
This sequence comes from Phycisphaeraceae bacterium, assembly GCA_041736655.1. Lineage (GTDB taxonomy): Bacteria > Planctomycetota > Phycisphaerae > Phycisphaerales > Phycisphaeraceae > JAHQVV01. Next base: position 1,810 of record JBGSTE010000189.1, read on the forward strand.
CCGTACCACACCGCCGTCCACTCGATCACCCACACGCCCGGCGAACACAAGAACGCGCTGAGCCCCGAATCAGCCGAGGACAACGAAAACAAGCTCATCGTCCTCATGCACCCCAACCGGCGGTACAAGATGGCGGCGGTCCGACAGGTCGCCGGCATGATCGCACGCACCATCGTCTGCCACGTCCACGAGGACCAGGTCCTCCAACGCGGCCAGCGCATCGGCCTGATCAAGCTCGGCTCGACCGTCGAACTCTACATCGCCAGGGACCTCGCGCCGCGATTGATGGTGCAGGACAAGCAGAAGGTCGTCGGCGGCGTCACCGTCATCGCTCAGATCACGCCCAAGGAAGGCGCCGCGATCATCGCCCGGCCCGAAGAAGTGCACCACCACGAACACGAGGCGGTCTAAACATAAAGCCGCGTGTAGCGGGCGACGCGAAGCGTCCCGCGCTCCACACCAGACATATCACTCGCGCTCAAGCTTCACCACTTCACGGTAATTGCCCAGAAAAAAGGCGCGCCACGTGACGCGCTTGGCGTCCATGTTGCCGAGCTTGCCCAGTTGGTCGGAGAAGGCCTTGAGCGTGTTGACCACTTCGTTAAAGCGCGGGTGATCCGGGTCGTTGTGGATCGCGTGCCAGTTGTTTGCAAGCTCAGCATCGGGCCAAGTCAGCGTCACTTCTTCAGGCAGAGCAAAGAACTTTTCTTCGATTTCTGCGAGCTTAGGATGATTGTTCGCGCGTGCCCGGGCCACCGCTCCCCAGGCGCTGACGAGGTCTTCATGGATGTCGATCGCCATCGCCTTGGTCAGAGGCGAGACCAGGCCGTAATAATCCGGTGTGCCCGACGGGAAAGGCACGGCGGTAACAAACGGGTCCAGACCGCGGTCGACCCACGCGGCCTTGGTGTTGTCGTTGTAGAGATCGGCGCGGATCGGCTGACGGCGCAGTTCGTATTTCTCCGGTCTCACCAGCGCGTCACCGTCCTTGCCGATGCCGCGCTGCCACAGCGACTGCGCATCGGGCGTCAGCAGCCAGGCAATGAACTGCCGGGCGAGGTCGGGGCTTGGCGCTCCACGCAACAGCGTGACGGGGTCGGCGGTCGTGGCGGTCATGCTTCGGCCCTGCTCGATCGGGTCGGCATAGCCCATGCGGTTGTCGCCGATCGCCCCAGCCTGGTATCGGCCGTAAAAATCGATGCACATCCCCGCCGCCGCGTCGCCCCGTGACACATCCACCGGCACACGGTCCGAACTGGTCGCGAAGTAGCGGGCGTTGGCGTAAACCATCCGCAGCGTCTGCCAGCCCTCGGTCCAGCCCTCGCGACGCAAGATCGTGTTAAATGTCGCGGCGATCGAGCCCGAGTGGCCCGGGTCCGCCAGCGCCACCCAGCCACGCAGTCTGGGATCAGCCAGGTCGCGCCAGGTCTGCGGCGTGTCGACGCCAAGCTGCGCGAGCGTGTCGTTGTTGTAGACGATGCCGAAGCTCGATAGCGTCACGCCGGTCCACGCGGTGACGCTGATGGGTTGGCCCGCTTCGGTGAAGGTCTTGATGGCGTAGAGCGGCTGCCCGCCGATGGTAGGGTTAGGGAAGGCCTCACTGAAGAGCGTGCTGTTGATCCGCGGATCATCGACGATGCGGTAGGTGGTTTCGACACCTTCGCTGTTTTTGATCTTGACGCCCGAGGCGATCTTGCCGTGGTCGTAGTCGCCGCCGCCGAAGAAGAGGTCGGCCCCGATGCCCTGGGTGTCGAGTTTTCCGGAGGCGATGATTTTGTTGTACTGGCTGAGGATGCCCTTGCGGATGTCGGTCGTGCCGCCGGGCGTTCGCCAGTCGAAGACGACCTCGGGCAGGTTGTTGTTCTTGCGCCAGGCATTGAAGGCGCGTTCGATCTCGTAGCGGATCTGTTCGTTGTGCGGGGTGTAGATGACCAGCCGCGGCGAATCCTTGGGCATGTTGGCCGAGCCGTCGGCCGGTCGCAGCAGGATCGGCAGGCCGATGATGGCCACCAGCAACAGGAGGATGATCAGCTTGGGAAGGTGCTCACGCATGGTGGATGATTGTAGTTGTTCCTGAACAAGGCATCGTTGAAAATCCGGTGCCCCGCCGCTGGCCGACCGTGTCCCGTTGCGTTCAAATCTAACTCGCCATGC
>JBGSTE010000224.1:0-2944 GCA_041736655.1 Phycisphaeraceae bacterium
GGTGGTCAGCGCAGCCTGCGGGGCCGCCCAGTGGGTGGGGCCGGGGCAGGGGGTGGTGATTCCCACGCCGATCGACCCTGCAGCCCTGGCCAAGGCCATCCGCTCTGCCCTGGATTTGCCGCCGTCCGCCAGCGCCTTGCACCTGCCCCTTGGCGAGTGCACCGAGGCGATCCTGGCCCTCTTGACCGGCGATCGACCGGGCTTAAACGCGGCAAAGCACCAACCCCACCCATCCCCGCTTGCATCGACAGACCAAATCCTTTAAACTTCTCGGCTCGCTTTAGACCGATCCCCCTGCGCTCGAGACGACGCATGACGCCAACGATTAATCAACTGGTCAAGAAACCCCGACGCACGCCCAAGATGAAGTCCAAGGTCAAGGACCTGGACCAGTGCCCCCAGCGCCGGGCCGTCTGTCTTCAGGTCAAGACCGTGACCCCCAAGAAGCCTAACTCCGCGCTCCGCAAGGTCGCCCGTGTGCGGCTGAGCAACGGCAAGGAAGTCACCGCCTACATCGGCGGCGAAGGGCACAACCTCCAGGAGCACAGCATCGTGCTCGTCCGCGGCGGCCGCGTCCGCGACCTGCCCGGTGTGCGATACCACATCGTCCGCGGCGCACTGGACACCCTCGGCGTCGACGGCCGCAAGCAGGGCCGATCCAAGTACGGCGTCAAGAAGCCCAAGGGCTGAGTGATTTGTAATTGATGATTGATAAGTGATGATCGCAAGTCATCAATCATAAATAATCAATCATCCATCAATTTCGTCCCGCGGCAGTAATCGATCGGCACGTCGCCCTTCGGTGAATAACACCGGCCAACTGAGAGCCGACCGCCGCCTGACACAAGGAGCCCGACATGGGCCGTGGATTCACCAACTCCGAAAGCCAGCTCAAGCCAGACCCCAAGTACGGCGACAAGACGCTGGCCCGCTTCATCAACTGCATCATGCAGGACGGCAAGAAGTCCGTCGCCCAGCGAATCATCTACGACGCCTTCGATGAAATCGAAAAGCGCAACAAGGGCGCCGAGCCCGCGCTCGAAGTCTTCCATAAGGCACTGGAAAACGTAAGACCGGCCGTCGAAGTCCGCTCCAAGCGCGTCGGCGGTGCCAACTACCAGGTCCCCATGCAGGTCAACAAGAAGCGCCAGCAGTCGCTGGCCTTCCGCTGGATCATCCAGTCCGCCCGTGGCGAACGCGGCAAGCCCATGTACCTGCGACTGGCCAAGGAACTCTCCGACGCCTCCCGCAACGAAGGCAAGTCCGTCAACCAGCGTGAACAGACCCACCGCATGGCCGAAGCCAACAAGGCCTTCGCCCACTTCGCGTGGTAATCAATCAGGTAGGACAGGCATTCCTGCCTGTCTCACAACAAACAAAGATCCCCAAACCCGAGCCAATCGCTCGGGTTTTTTCTTGTCTTGTCCGCGCTGCTCTGCGATAATGATTCCATGACCACCGAAGAAGAGACCCAGACCCCGACGAAGGCCGAGCCGAAGCCCCAGCAGAAACCCAAGCCTTCACCGCCGAAGGTCGACAAGCTCCCGCCCTACAACGTGCTCCTGCACAACGACGACCACAACGACATGTTCCACGTGGTCAACGCGATCCTCGCGCTGACCCCGCTCAAGGAGTTCGAAGCCATCCGCCGCATGTACGAAGCCCACCGCCGCGGGCTGACGCTGCTCTTGACCACGCACAAGGAGCGGGCCGAGCTTTATCAGGACCAGTTCAAGTCCAAAGGCCTGACGGTGACAATCGAACCCGCGTGATTAATTCAGAGCACGAAGCGTCAGCGAGTTGTACTCACGTAGCCGCCGCGTAACACGCGGGGGTTTCTAGACTCGAGCAGGAGAGTGCTCGACAGACGCGCCACGCCACGATCAAGTGATTGCTCAAAAGCCTCTGTCATGATCGTGTTTGTTGTGTGCCTGCGCCTAGAGCCTGATCAAGTGGCAGGGCGGGCATCAGGATCGAGAAGGTAAAACTTAGACAATATCCTCTAGAGGCAACGCCAACGGTCGGGCTTGACGCGGCGGCACATTTAACACACGCTCTACCGATGGCCATCAACTGGTTCCCCGGACATATGAATAAGACCCGGCAGCAGCTTGGCGAGCTGATGCCGCAGTGTGATGTTGTCGTCGAGCTCCTTGATGCTCGCCTGCCGGCGTCATCCAGTAACCCGCTGCTCGATGAGCTGCGGCGGGAGGTGCAGGGTAAGGGCGAGGACGGCCGGCCCGGCGACCTGCCTTGCGTGACGGTCTTTAACAAGCACGACCTGGCGGACCCGGCGGTGACGCGGGAGTGGCGCGAGGTGTTCGAACGCGAGCGCGGGGTCAAGACGCTGGCGCTGAGCGTCAACCAGCCGGGCGAGGCGGACCAGGTTGTTCGGCTGATCCGCAAGCTCGCGCCGCGACGCGTTGAAAAAGGGCTGAAGGTCCGCGTGGTGGTCGTGGGAATCCCCAACGTCGGCAAGTCAACGCTCATCAACGCGCTGCGTGGCAAGAAAGTGGCGAACGTCGGCGATGAGCCGGCGGTAACTAAGGGCAAGCAGACAATCGACCTTAAGAACGGCGTGATCCTGATCGATACGCCCGGGATCCTCTGGCCTAAGTTCGATGTGGATGAAGTGGGCTATCGCCTGGCGGCCAGCGGGGCGATCCGGGATACGGTGATCGACTACGACGACATCGCGGTGTTCGCGGCGCGTTTTCTGGTGCAGGCGTATCCGAATGAATTGCGGGCGAGGTACAGCATCGATGTGCTGCCAGAGGAGCCCATTGAGCTACTCAAGGAGATCGGCAGGCGTCGCGGTTGCCTGGTGTCCGGCGGGGAGGTGGACCTGAATCGTGCGGGGGAATTGCTGTTAAGGGAGATGCGGTCGGGCAAGCTCGGGCGGATCAGCTTGGAGCGGCCGAAATAAACGCTGGGTAGCGGGGGG
>JBGSTE010000553.1:0-4597 GCA_041736655.1 Phycisphaeraceae bacterium
GGTGCGTGGGCTGGCGGCCTTGGCCGGGCTCGAAGCGATCGAGCCCTTACGCGGCGATGATCTCTCGGGCTCGTTGATCCGGCTGGGCTCGGATGCGGTCGATGCCATCAACCGATACGACCTGGTCATCGTCCACGCCGACGCCCCCGCGCTGGCCGGGCTCGATGGCAACATCACCGACAAGGTCAGCGCCATCCGCCTGATCGACGAACACGTCTTGAAGGTCGTCGAACAGGCGCTGGGCGCCCGCGGCGAGTACCGCCTGATGGCCACGCCGCTGTACGCCACGCCCGTCGACCTGCGTCGGGATGACGCCGGCCCCGTGCCGTTTGTCATCACCGGCCACAAGATGGCCGGCGTCGTGGCCCGCGAAGTCACCGAGTCCGCGGCCGATCGCTGCGACCTCAAGGTGCCGTATGGCCACGAATTGATGGAGTTTTTCCTTAAGAGCGGGGTAAGAGGATAGACTAGCGCTAAACAATGACAATTCGGAGTACTACCATGAATAGTTGCAATAAAGTGATACAGGACAGTCTGTCTGATCCAGTGGTGAACAAATTTGTGCTCTGGTCTTGGCTCGTGCGGTTGTTTTTACTTTTTGGCGTGCTCACCTACTCGGCAGGTCTTTACGCCCAACAGGAGCAGGCTGGACCTGCCGCTGAGGTCAGGCCTCAATCCGAACCCGCACCGCGAATGACTCAGCGGTTGTACGAACTATATCACTACTACTTCTGGGAGAATCTCAATAAACAAGTTTTCGAGAAGTCGGACTACAGCGAACAATACGTCAAAGACGCCGAGGCGGTGATCGATCAGTTCTGTCGGCATTTAACGTCGAGTTGGAACAACCAGTTCCTGAAAAACCCCAACCCGCCTCAACCGGCCCGTGAATGTATCGAGATGGCGGGTAGATTCCTTGAGCGATACGACAAGCACGAGCCGCTGTCATTTCTGATTGCGTGTAATATGTACTTTGCGCCCAGTATGTCATCCTCCAGTAGCATGTATTATCTCGACATCTGCGAGTTGGACCCGGGTCTGATTCGCGAGACTGTCGAGCAACTCGTTACCAACGGCTATCCACGATTTGTCGAGATATACGGTCGAGCATTCTTGCGTCACGTACTTCTGCGTTCAACCTACAACTTCGCTCAGGCAAAAAGTGAAGCGAGAGATGAGGCATTTGAACAGCATGGCATCATGGTCGACACAATCTACGGCTTGTTATTAGAAGGCTGCGAGGCACAGCCGGGTGGGTTGGATGAGCAGGCGTTGTACGAAGCGATTAAGCGTTTCTGGTGCATGGATGATAGCGCGATTTCAGACAAGTACGACCGGTTTGGCCGCGAGTTTGCTTTGTTGGATCGTTCACTTGATAAGCCGGACATGAAGCACGCATGGGTCGCTCTGATCTTTCAGGCGTACTACCACAACGAAGTTTTGATTGACATCCAGCGTGGGTCGGCCAAGAGGGATGCAGACGGAAAGTACCACGGGTTGACCTTCGGAGAGCATCAGCAAGCCGCGCTCGCGGTCATCAATGCCGCGTGGGAGATGTACCCGGACCGTCCACATGCCGCGTTTTTTGGGATGAATGTTTCAATGGGGATCTCACCTGATGCCGTGCACGAGTGGTTCAAAAAGGGGGACGAGATCAACGGCTTGGTTATCCCCGGGATGTACGGTAATTATTGCAACTGGCTGATGCATCGTGGTGACGACTACAAACAAATGCTTGACTTCGCCTGTAGCATGGTGGAAGGCGGACGATTCGATACCGAGATTCCCGACCAGATGTACTGGACCATGTGGCGTATTCACCAGCGCACAGGAAAGTTTCCTTACTTCGAGCATGAAGGCTTCTACGAGCACTTCAAGAAATACTGCGAAGGCAGAGCGGCCAATCCGACCGACACAAAGGGGCAAAAATACTGGAACAGCGCGTTGTTCTTTGCCGCCGTAGCGTGTGGGCAGGATGAGGAGGCTCAAAAAGTACTTGCGAATAACGGCAACTTTCTGGACCCGGGTGCTGCTCAAGTCCTCAGCATGACGTCTGAAGAGGCTGGCCGACTCTGGAGTGAGTTGCAAGAACGGCAGCATCAAAAGGAATAATGCTAGGGCTTTGGCAGGTCGAATACGTATACGACGCCGGTTGAACTGCCTTTTCGGCTGTCGCCGGTCGCGCTGGCGTAGACGCGATTATTTTTAATCTCGACCCCCTCTGAGCCGAACCGGTCGTTCTCTTTTAATCCGCTGGGCACAATCTTGTATCGCAGAGTCTGGTCATTGATATCATAAATATTAACGATCCCGTTATTCTTGATCGGGTGTGAGCCGCTGATACCGACGGCCAGCAAATTGCCATCAAGAGCAATCGAGTTTTCATCGAAAGCACTATTCCCAGGAACTTGCTCGATTTCCAGCTTCCCATGCAAGGCCAGCGTCTTTTTGTTGTAGATATAAATTGTATATAAGCCAGTAATGACTAAGTACTGTTCGCTGGCCATGATGACTCGGCCGAAGCTGGTGTCGGCTTCATCGCGCTCGCCCTCGAACTTTTTCAGGAATTTGCCGGTCTGTGCATCGAATAGATAAATCCCCAGTTGTTGTATCTCTTCATCGTTCAACAGGCTTTTTCGGAAATCATTGAGTTCTCGTGGAATGGCGGTGCCGACGATGACAAGATCGTCTTGGATGCACAATCGTGCACCGAACTGAACTTTCTTGGCGTTCACCTCCGGGGCGGAGAGTTGCGTGATGCGATCGCCGGTCTTCAGGTCGTGGAGCGCGACGTATGAGCTGGCGAGCTTGCCTAACTGACCTGACATATTGCTTGCGGCGAAGACCACGCGACTCGATGTGGTATCGATTGCCATCATTGCCCCAAAACGCCACGCATCACGTCCCTCGGGGATTGGAATCGTGACGAGCGGCTTGCCGGTTTCGATCTGGTTGATCGTGACTTGCCGTTCCGGGTATGCGACGGCCATTGATTCGCCGTCGCAAGCGATAATAGGCGCACTTTTACCGAGACGGTCCTGGTCTTCTGGTGCGACTTTATGAAGCCACTTCAGGGTGTCAGTTTCGTAGACGTGGTGTCGCGCCGGTTCTGAACTATTATTGATTGGGGCGAGCACGAGGAGATATTTGTCAGTGGCTTGGATCACACTACCAAAACTGTCGCTGGATCTGCTAGGGTCCAACAACTCGAGGACTGCTGCCGGCTGATCGATCGCAATGGGTTCGGGCTGAATAACCGCAAATGTAACGGAAGCGGAAATAAGAACTGTTGTCAGCATATTTAAGGCCCCGTGAGAATGTAACAATAAACTGTATCCGGTCTCGATCATCAACGCCCCCACGCCCCGGCTGTCGGGTCGTTCTTGCCCGGCCACATCGCCTTGGTGCCCATCGCCAAGAGTTGATCCAGTTGGCGCTGGCCCAGGCGGACGTTCATCCGCACGGTGTCCGTGTCGTAGTGGCGGTCGAGGATGACGGCCCGGGTTTCCAGGAAGTTGAGCGTCTTGCCGTCGGCGTGGGGGATCGTCATGGTCATTTCGCGGTCGCGGCCACGCGCGGCGACGCGAACCACTTCAACGACCTTGTCGATACCCACGCCCGTCACCGCGCTGACGGGGATGGCGCTGGGGAACTCGGCGGTGAGCATCAAGAGCTGGGCGTTGTTGTCCAGCTTGTCGATCTTGTTGAGCACGATCAGCCGCGGGTTGTCTTTGGCGCCGATGTCGTCGAGCACTTCGCAGACCGTGTCGAGCATCCGCCGGGCGTTGGGGTCGGCGGCGTCGAGGATGATCAAGAGCAGGTCCGCGTTGACCGCTTCTTCGAGCGTGGCCTTGAACGACGCGACCAGGTGGTGCGGGAGGTTACGGACAAAGCCCACGGTGTCGCTGAGCATGACCTGGTCGCCCTCGCCGAGCTTCCACTGGCGGGTGCGGGTGGAGAGGGTGGCGAAGAGTTTGTTGTCGGCGTAGGCGCCGCCCTCGGTGACGGTGTTGAAGAAGGTGGACTTGCCGGCGTTGGTGTAGCCGACGACGCCGACGGTGAAGTGGTCGAGCTTGCGTGCGGCGACTTCGCGGATCTTGCGGGCCTGGACCTCGGCGATCTCGACCTTGAGGTGGGCCTTTTTGCGTTGGACGATGCGGCGGTCGATTTCCAGTTGCTGTTCGCCCGGGCCGCGAGTGCCGATGCCGGTGGGTGAGCCGCCGACGATGCGTTCCAAGTGCGTCCACATGGCGCGCAGGCGTGGGTAGGTGTATTCGAGCTGCGCCAGTTCGACTTGCAGGCGGGCCTCGGCGGTGCGGGCGCGGGAGGCGAAGATGTCGAGGATCAGCTCGCTGCGGTCGAGCACTTTGACTTCGACGATCTCTTCGATGTTGGAGATCTGCGACGGGCTCAGGTCGTTTTCAAAGAGGACGACCTGTGCGTTGTGGTACTTGACCATCTCCTTGAGTTCTTCGAGCTTGCCCTTGCCGATGAACGTCGAGGCGACGGGCTTGGTGCGCTTCTGCATGATCGAGTCGACCACGACCGCGCCGGCGGTGTCTGCCAGGGCACGCAGCTCGCCCAGCGGGTCGTGCGG
>JBGSTE010000249.1:0-10815 GCA_041736655.1 Phycisphaeraceae bacterium
CTCCCCGCCAGCCGCGCCGGCCAGCCGACCAGCTCGGCAAGGCAGGGCGGCGAGTGGCCGGCAACGCGCTTTGCGCTGATCGTCGATGAAGAACTGGTCTCGCCTGACTATGTCATCAACCCCGCCGACCCCTATCCCCGCGAGCCGTGGACCTACGGCAAGACCGGCAAGGACAGCTTCAACACCAACTTCGACTGGCACAACTTCTCCTACGCCGTCGAAGAGTGGGACGGCGGATTCGCCGGGCGAAATAAATATAAGATCGCCACCGGCAACACCGACCACATGGGCTCGGAGACGCCCATGGTCGCCGACCGCATCATCAAAGTGCTCGGTACTCCACCGGCATATACAGATTTCGATTCGTACATCGGCGTCTTCTCCAAACGCCCCGGCGACTTCACTATGGGACTGGCCTGGAACGACGGACACACCACCTTCCAGAACACCACCATTGTCGACACGCAGTTCGGCCCGTATCGAAACGAAAACGACAACATCTACCAACGCACCCACGAAGACGTCAGCGTCAAATCCACCCCCGCGCCCACCGGAAACCTCTCGGTCCACAGCAAGTTCGCCTACCAATCCCCACAGAGCCACCAGAGCTCTGGTGACTGGAATTAACCGCCAATCTCAAGTAACCCACCCGCAAAGACGCACGCCCCATGCGCCCAAAGGCTATCATGCCCCTATCCCGGCAGGCCCGGCACGGATGACCGCGGCCCCGGACTCGCCTTAGCCAATCCCACGCACGATATGAACCAAGCCTCCTCAACCTTCGACCCCTTCCAGGCCGCACTCTTTGCCCACAGCATGCAGCACCCGGCCGCGAACACCCCCGCCTACGTCAACCCACGACTCTCCCCGCCGATTGGCCGATATCGCGAGATGACCATCGACGAGCTGTTGCTCGAAAACCGCGTCATCTTCCTTCTGGGCGAAATCAACACCGGCAGCGCCATGGGCGTCGTCATGCGGCTCCTGCACCTGCAGAACCAGAAGCCCGGCACCGACATCCACCTCTACATCAACTCCCCTGGCGGAGCCGTCGATGACACCCTCGCCATCATCGACACCATGAACCACATCAACTCCGATGTCGCCACCTACTGCATCGGCAAAGCCATGTCCGGCGGGGCCCTCACCCTCGCCGCCGGAACCAAGGGCAAACGCTACTGCCTCCCCCACGCCAAGGTCATGATCCACCAGCCCTACGGCGGGCTGTATGGACAAGCCAGCGACGTCGAAATCCAGGCCGAGGAAATCCTCAAAACCAAAGACGAACTGATCCGCATGCTCGCGAACTACACCGGCCAGTCCGTCGAACGCATCCAGGAAGACTCCGAACGCGACCGCTTCTTCGACGCCACCGCAGCCCAGAAATACGGCCTGGTCGACGAAGTCCTCAGCCCACCGCCAGCAACCAAAAAAGACTGACCCTCACCCCACAGCCCCGCCCCCAAACAACCCGCTCCCAAGCGGGTTTTTTCATACCCCCAAAGAGAAACAACAGCAAAGAAGCCGGTCCTGAGCACCAGCGAAGGTCCGGAAGGCTTCGCATGGCGGATGTGGGATTTCGGATTTGGGATTTCACCATCCCCCATCCCCCATCCGAACAACAACATAATCGGAATCACTGGATCCCCAGCGTTTTCCAAGCGACCCACCCCCGGCGCGCACAAAAAAACCACCCCCGCCCCAAGGCCGAGGGCGGTTCACCGCCCGGTCCGACTGCCCCCGCCCCCCGATCTGAACCCTCATCCCCCGACTTCAAAGCTAAGGGGGACAGGCATTCCTGCCTGTCATCAGGCCCCAGGCCTGAGGAAGCTCGGCCTCGCCACCCCCAATGACAGACAGGCATGTCTCCCCCCGTTTTGCAAAGCCTTCAAAACAAAACCCAGCATCAACCCCCAACCCCAACCCCCGCGCGCGCAGAACCGACCCGACCGCGCCAACCCCCACAACCCCTGGCCCAGCCAACCTTTCGCCAAACGATCTGCCTCACAACTGCAGATCCCACCGGCCCATCACTCACCAACCGCGCGCACAAGTCATCAGCTTCTAGCTTTTAGCCTTCAGCAATCAGCAATCAGCAATCAGCAATCAAAAACAAGCCCACCGCTTGCCGCGTCGGCACGCGGTGGGGTCCAAACCCACAAAAATCCCAACCCCACCCTTTGCATTCAACCCCTCCACCATAAAATACCCCCATGCCCCCAACGCGCCATCCCGCCCGCAACACCGCCCGCCCACCCGCAACCGACACCCACCCAACCCCCGATCAGCCCCAAGCAATAACCACCGCGTCACCACGCGGGGGCGAACCGACAACCCACCGACGATTCGGCCCCGTTCAAAAACTCGGACCATCTCGGCGATGACCCATTTCAGACAATACGCTCCGGGTTCTTCGCAAAGCCTCCCTCCCGGCCACCCGCTGTTGTCGATGTAGTATATATACTACATCGACGATGAGACGATAAAATTCACAAATCCTTATTTATCATAAGCTTAAGTGGATGCGGCCGTGGAAATGGAATCAACTTCGCGACTGTAGTATATATACTACAGTCGCCTTTATATGGTCAGCTGCAAATCCTGTAGAAGACGTTCGTGGGGCGGCTTCGCCACGGCCAGGAGTACTCATCTTGACAAGGTCTATGTAGTATATATACTACATAGACCATGATAAGCGGTCCGAAAAGTGCAAATGATTTCATAAATCCTTGCCCTGGCGATATCTGTGGGGATAGAAAATTTTGAGCATCATTGATGGTAGTATCTGTAGTATATATACTACAGATACCGATAGGGTAATATCATGCCAACACGCTTACAACTAGCCCGCAAGGACATCCATGAATACCTGGATCAACAACCCCAGCGTGTTTTCCTAGGAAGTGAACTCAAAAGCATCCTGAGCCAGATGCGAGATGAGTGGAGGCTTGCTCTAAGCACATATGCCACAGATTTCTTCCGCTTTTTAGAAGGGCCCGACAAGCTCCAAACCGTCACGATGAAATTTCCCAGCCGTAAGGAAGTACGGTATGTCTGGAGGTCGGCGCCGAAGGCTGAGATCTTGCTGACGCTTCGCCCTAAGTGCTACTTCTCGCATTACACCGCAATGCAGATGCACGAGCTTACCGAGCAAGACGCCAAAGTCGTCTATGTCAATTTTGAACAGAGTCCCAAGCCTTCTGGAGGGAATCTCTCCCAAGAATCCATTGATCGGGCCTTCCGTGGCAAACAGCGTATGGCGCAGACCGTCGCAAAACTCGGCGACCTAAATGTATTTCTGCTCAACGGAAAGCACACCGGATACATAGGGATCGAGACTCGATCGGTACGTTGGGGGGAGGACGATGAAACAACGGTTCGATTGACCGATGTCGAGCGGACCCTAATCGACATCGCAGTGAGACCCAATTACGCGGGTGGACCGGATGAGGTGCTCAAGGCCTACAGTCGCGCAGGCGACAGAGCGTCAGCTAATCGTCTTGCCGCGTATCTTCAGAAGATGCGATACGTGTATCCTTACCACCAAGCGATCGGATTTTACATGGAGCGTTCAGGTGGATTCGCCGAATCTGCGATCACTCGGTTCAGAGATCGCTTCGAAATTGAGTTTGATTTCTATCTGGCCTACGGCCTCAAGAAAACACGCTATGACCCGCGATGGCGTTTACACGTCCCCGCGTGGATGTAAGCGATCAGCAAGTTTGATCACAAAGTCAAAGTAGAAATCAAACGGCTGAAGCTCAAAGTCTTGGCGGACGGTGTCCTCGACGGACTTCCAGCCGCTTGCATGCTGTTCGTAACTGTCTTGGATCAGCCATAGCAGGTCTAACGGTACTCGCTTAGCCTCGAAGACCTTGGAGAGCATCTTGCGTGCATCATCCGAATCAATGTCCAAATCCTCAAAATGGATCAAAAGCGTATGCAGGTCCAGGAAGTCTCGCGGCCGTGCAGTGCGATTGATCCGCATGCGCTTTACGATAGGGTCGTACTCCGGCATCTGCTGGCATATTGCACGCAGTTTCTCAAGCACTAGAAGCAGGGGGGTATAGACATAGACCGTGTAGCCGTCGACTTCAAAGGCCTGCTTAGGATCGCACTGTTCGTATCGACTGATATCTACCTGAATTTTTTTACGCTGGCCTGGGGCGGTAATTTGGGCCTCTCGACGCATTTTTTTGATATCGCCTCCGAGTTCTTGAAAGCGATCGGCATCAAGAATTTTGAATTCGAGGCTATAGCCACCCCAAAATCCTGCCAGGTCTTCGGTAATTTGGCCCGGCTCTTCCTGAAGCTTGATATCAAAGGGTTCCAAGCCCTCTGCACGAAACGTTTGTTGGAGTCGATAGGTTAGCCGCTTACGGATGTCGTCCAACTCATCAGGGGCGAACCCGTTGGACATTGAGAGGTCGAGGTCAACCGATGCACGGATGGTTAGGCCATAGGCCAGGTTGAGAGCATTGCCCCCTTTGAGAACGAACCGATCGACAAGCTCGTCATCGGAAAAAAGGGCTATGAGCGTCAGCCGTTTTGCTTGCTCAATCGGGTCCGGTTTAGGTGAGGTGGAGCGAGCCATATCTCAATAGAAGAACGAAAACGATCCTTAGACGCAAATCTGCTAGCTGGCGGGTGGCCGGGGTGGAGGCTCGGAGATCCCCCCGGAACAAATAGACGTTGATGTGTCAACCGTCGTCTGGTCCGGGTTCTCGCGGACTCGTCCCCGGCCACCCGCCGTCGATCAATACGCTGAGCGCAGAAGTGTCGGCTTGTCGCTGGGTTTGTTATCATCTTCTGTCATCCGTTGGTCGGATCGGCCGATCCTGTTCGTCTCTTCATTCAAGGAGGACTCTCCGTGTTCACCGCTACCAAAGACCTGATGCTGCCCTCGACGGTTACCGGTTCCTGGCCTCGGCCACGGTGGTTTGATGTGTGCATGTGGGGGCGGGGGATCGATACGTGCATGCTCGATGTGAAGTGGCGCGAGCAGTTTCAGGACGCGCTGTCGACGGTCATCAGCGACCAGGAGCGCGCGGGGCTGGACCTCATCACGCTCGGCGACTATCACCTGGACGAGGACTTTGCCGGGCGTTCCTGGCACCACTTCCCGCTGCAGCGCTGGTCGGGGTTTGCCGGCGACCTAATGCAGCCGGACGAGACGACGGCCGACTGGCTCCGCTATCCGCCGGGGACGCTGCTTAATGAGATTTACACCGCGTGGCGCTGGCCGCACGTGACGGGCAAGATCGAGGCCCCGGCCCAGGGCATGGGCTACGACAAGCTCTGGCGGATGGGCCAGGCCCGCACGCCTCGGCCGATCAAGTTCGGCACGTGCTCGGCCCAGGTCATGGGGCTCTTCCTCGATATCCACACCGACGTTTATAAAGACAAAGAACAAGTTGTCTGGGACATGTCGGTGGCGATGAACAAGGAACTGCTCAAGCTGCGCGACGCGGGCGCGACGGTGATCCAGGTCGAAGAGCCCTGCCTGCACTTCATGGCCAACACGTTCGGCGCCAAGGATAGCCGGGTCAAACACATGATCAACTGCTTTAACCGCGAGGTGGAAGGGCTTGAAGATGTTGAGATCTGGATCCACACGTGCTGGGGCAACCCGAACATGCAGCGGGTGATGGACGACACGAGTTATAAAGCTTCGATCGATCTTTATCTGAACGAAATGAAGGGGGACGTGTGGACGGTGGAAATGTGCGACCGCTGCTTTACGGACATGGAGCTGTTTGGGAACTATAAAGGCAAGATGCCCAAGAAGCTGGCGATCGGCGGGGTCAGCCACCGGACCTTGCAGGCGGATCGGCCGATGGAAGTGGCCGACCGCATCCGCGGGGCGCTCAAGTATGTCGAGCCCAGTGAGTTGATTGTGTCCAGCGACTGCGGCTTTGGCCGGCAGGGCTGTAACCGCGAGATCGCGTTCTATAAGGCCTCGTCGATCGCGCAGGGCTGCAACATCGTGCGTCAGGAGCTTGGCCTGCCGACGACGTACATCGCCGCGGCGGACCCGAAGCTGCAGACGGACGTGCTGCTCAAGGCCCAGCGGTGAGTTAGTGGCACCCAGCCACGAAGCGGGCGGCATCGCTTGGGCGGGTTGGCCGACTATTTGAGGCCGAACGTGTTTGGAATCGGGCCTTTCAGTGATAGAATTGCACTGGAGGGGTTTCCCATGCGCATGATCCAGCCCGTTGGTATGTCTGTGCTCGTTGGCCTGTTGAGTTTCCCGGCCATGGGCTATGTCTCCTTCGGCAACGGCTTTGGCAGTAAGTGGGGTGATGATGCGGCCTTCGGCACCGGCGCGGTGGTGACCTGGGGCTTTATGCCCGATGGCACGGGTGTCGACCCCGCGTTCCGCATGGACCCGTTCAGCTTCCCCAACTCCACCGGCCTGTCGGGCACCAGCAGCATCAGCACGCTCCGCCATACGATCGACAACACGCTCGGCCACGGCAGCGGCGCGTTTGATGCGGCGATTCAGCGAGCGTTCGATACCTGGTCGCGCGAGGCCAATATTCACTTTGTGTTTGTTTCCAATGATCCGGGGTTACCTTTTGCTTCGTCGGGATCGACCGTGCCGGATATCCGCATCGGTGCGTTTGTGCCGGAAGTGGGGCACTCGTTTAATTTTGTGGGTGCGGTGGGTTTCGGGCCGCGCGGCGGGCCGTGGTCGACGACCGATGGACTGGCGGGTGACATCCTGTTTAATCTCGGCGCAACGTTCGACATCGTTGCGGGTACGGAAGATGTGACGCCGATCCCCGCGTTCACCAACGACCTCGAAGGGCTGATGCTGCATGAACTGGGGCATGCGGCGATCGGGCTTGGGCACCCGGCGTGGGACGGCGTGAGCAACCCCGACCAGCGCGTCATGTATGTCGGCGACTTCGGCAACCCCAACGCGCCGGCCGGTGGAGTTCTGATCAACCGTGAGCTTCACGCAGACGATATTGCCGGCGCTGTGTTTACCTATGGTTTTCCTGGCGATTTTGATAACAGTGGAGCGCTGGGCGCGGCCGACCTCGCACAACTTACTGCCGAAGCGCTTGCCGGGACACACAACCCGTACTTTGATCTGACGCTCGACGGCATGGTCAACGCTCAAGATGCGATCTACTGGATCACCAGCGATCGCGTACTCGATTCTTCGCTGGGCGATCTTGATCTGGATGGCGATGTCGATGATGCGGACTTTGGCCTGTCGTTCTCGAACTTCACCGGGCCCGTCGGCGCGGGCGGCGGCAAGTCCGTTGCGACTGGCGACCTTGACCTGGACGGCGATGTCGATGATGCGGACTTCGGCCTGTCTTTCGCGGCCTTCACCGGCCCCGGCGCGGGCGCTACTGTGCCCGAGCCGGCGTCGTTGATGTGCGTCGTGGTTGCGGGCCTGTTCGCGGCTCGGCGAAGGCGTGATGGATTGTGTGTGGTCTGATCAACGCACAGGCGCATCGAGCCGATTCAAGAGATCAGTCACCGCCGCCTCGAGCTGTGCATCGCGGCCGGTGGACTCATCAGCGGGTGTCTGCGGGACCAGTAGATCCGGCACCGCGCCGTTGTTTTCCATGTCCGTGCCGTCGGGCAGGTACCAGCCGCGGAAGGGCAGGCGGATCGTCGTGCCGTCGAGTAGTTGCGTCGAGCCGGTGCTGATCACGCCGCCGGCGCTGGTGTTGCCCACGAGCGTGCCACGCTTGAGCGTCTTGAACGCGTGGCTGAAGATTTCCGCGTTAGAGAAGCTGTTTTCGTTGCAAAGCGCGTTGATCGGCAGGTTGTAACGCGGGATGAACAGGCGATCGACCGGGTAGCTGTTGGTCTTCGTCGGGTCGGCCCCGCGCGGGACGGTGTATGCGTGCCGCTGGGTCATGATCGACGCGAGCAGGCGGTCGGTTGTCCAGCCCCCGCCGTTGTCACGTACATCGATAATCAGCCCGTCCCGGCCCTCACACGCGGCGTAAAGATCGCGCTCAAAATCAGAAAGCGACGACTCATTCATCGACGCGATATGGATATAGCCGATCCGACCATTTGAGCGTTCATGCACTTTTGCACGCGTTGCAAGATGCCAGTTGTTATAACGGATACTGGTCAAAGCGCTGTAACTGATCGGGGTCAACAGCAGGTGAAGTTCGGCGGGTTCTGCCCCGGTCGGGCCTTGTCGCAGCACGGTGACCGCGGTCTCGCGGCCCACGCGGCCGAAGAGTCGTGAAGTAATCGTGTCCGATGAAGCGAGGGGTTTGAAGTCGATGGCTGTGATGATGTCGCCAAGTTGCAAACGCATGACGCCCTCTGCGGCGGGGGTACGCGGCTCGATCGCGACGACCTGAAAGCCTTGCGGGACACGCTTGTAGCTTGCGCCCAGTCGGCCGTTGGGCTCGCTGTTGTCGGGGCTCGGCTGGGGCGAACGGATGCCCATGTGTGAGGCGTTGAGCAGGCCCAGGTTGCGGTTGGCCACGTCATCAAACTCGTCCGCGGTCCAGGCCCGGGAGGCGAGGTCGGCGTACTTGGCGGTTGCGGCCGGCCAGTCGATGCCCTTGAATGAGCCATCGTAGAACGCCATTGTGATCGCGCGGGAACACTCCTCAAACCTTTGTTTTTGCAGGTCCCGACGGTCGACGCGGATGCTGCCGGGCATCTTGATCTCGGTGGTTTTCCCACCGTCAAGCGCCACGGTGACGGGCGTGCGGTTTCGCAGGGCGGCGAGGTGCGAGCCGGTGAGGGAGAGTTGCTGGAGACTCATGCCGTCGGCGATTTTCTTCTCGTCCTTGGCGTCCCAGCCGATGGTGTACAGGTCCGCGTCACGCGCGAAGACGATACGTTCACCGCCGGGCAGGACGGTTGCGTTACGCTCGCTTTGCGGTGTCGTAGTCAGGCGGCGCAGCCGAAGGTAGGCATCATCGAGTGCGAGCATGTCGAGGCCGGTCGGTTTGTTGTCGGCTGAGGCGGGCGCGTTGTCGTTAATTTCTTCCGCGTCCTCGCCGGGCTTTGCTTCCTGCTCCTGTGGTTGCTCCTTGGGGCCTGGCTTGTCACTTACGGTACCGAGCGGCTTGAGCTTGCGGGCCTTCTCGGCGGCATCTTTGTAGTAATCGGCGAGCTGCTGCGGTGTGTAGTTTTCCAGTTGCTGATCGAGATAAACGGCAAAGACATCAAACTGATCATCGTGACGGGAAGAGAGAAACGTCAGGATCTTGCCGTCGTGAGAAAAGCTGGGCATCACATCGCTGGCCGGGTGTCGGGTGAGGTTGACCGGCGGGGTGCTGGCGTCGGCCGGGCCGAGCCAGATGTCGGCGTTGTGGTTCTGGTCCTCGTAAGAGACCGCGAGATACCGGCTGTCGGCGCTCCAGGTCCAGTGCGTGCCGTAGTCCCAACCCTCATGATAAAGTCGCTCCGCGCCAATGGTCAGATCAAGCAGCATCAGATCGCCGGTGCCCCTGCGAAACGCGAGGGTTTTGCCATCGGGCGAGGGCGAAGGGTCGCTGTCCTGGTGAGCGGTCACCACGACGGGTTCGATGGTGAACCGGATCGCGTCGTGCCAGCGGTCTGCGGGGTTGGGTTCGGGTTTTTGTTGGGGCTCTTCGTTGTTTTGTTCTTCGGGTTGCTTGTTGTCTTGAGCGGGTTCTTGTTCGTCATCGGCCCGGAGGGCCGACGCTTCATTTGGGGGTTGATTTAATTCTAGAGCTTCTTGTTCTTGCTTTTGCGGCTCTGCGATATTGTTTGTATTTTTGATGGATGCTTCGATTTCACTTCGGGTCAGGGCGACCGTCGCGCGGTAGATCGACAGGCTGCCGTCGCGGTCGGAGGTGAAATAGAGCGATCGGCCGTCGGGCGACCAGACGGCCTGGTCATCGCGGGCGACGTGGTCGGTGATGCGCTGGGGCGGGTTCTGCGAGTCGATCGTGCGAACGAACAACTCGCCATGGATGCTGACAGCCATGACCTTGCCGTCGGGCGAGAGCGCGGCCTGGTTGGTGCTCGCTTCGAGCGACTGCACGAGGGTCAGGTCGTCGGCGTCGGTCGGCGCGGTGATCTTCAGGGCCAGCGGCTGGGCGGCCGGGTCTTTGAGGTCGAGCGTGTAGAGTGTGTCCCAGACGTGCAGGACGGCGGTGCTGCCATCGCGCGCGAGATCAAAGGATTGGACGTCATCTTCAGAAAAGGCTGTGATTGCAACGGATTTTGCTTCGCCGGTGTCGATGGACATGCGGTAGAGGTTGACACGTGCGGGCGGCCTGGCGGAGAGGTAGATCAGCGTGTTGTTGCTCAGCCAGCGGGGCTTGCCGTCGCTGCCGGGGTTTTCGGTCAGGCGCTTGAAGGATTGATTCTGTCGGTCGTAGAGCCAGAGGTCGCGGTTGTCGCTGTTGGTGAGGAAGGGTTGGTCCCAGTCGGCGCGGCCGCGGACGAAGGCGACGTATCGGCCATTGGGGCTAACCACGGGTGATCGGCCGAAGGCGTCGTGCAGGCGCGTGATTGGGCCGGCGGTGGTGGCGACGGCATAGGGCCGAGGGTTCTTGTGGACGTCCGCTTCGAGAAAGCCTGTGAGCGTCAGGGTGTTGTCGCTTGTCCAGTCATGGATAAAGAGCGGCCTGTCTTCCGCGGTGACTTGCGTGACGTTTGTTCCGTCGGCCTGCATACGATAGACATTGCGGAAGCCTGAGCGGTCGGAGTTAAAGGCGATCTCTTTGCCGTCGGGGCTCCAGACGCTCAGGTCATCGAGCATGGGGTGTGCGGTGAGGCGTGTGGCCTGTCCGCCGGTGGCGTCGACGCGCCAGAGGTCGCCGCGCCAGGAGAAGCAGATCGCGC
>JBGSTE010000301.1:0-2687 GCA_041736655.1 Phycisphaeraceae bacterium
TACTGACTTGAGCATAGGTCGTTTGTCGGCGTGCGACAAGGCCGAGGGTCAACTTCTCACGTGTGTGAGATGCGGACTAATCGGGAGGGCGAGGCTCCTGCCGAGCCGCAAGTCGCAGCAGTTACGCGGCTCGGCGGGAGCCACGCCCTCCCGTAGGCTTACCCTCTGGACTATCACAGTTGCACCCCCTTGGCTTGACAAAACCCCCCATCTGTCTACAGTTATCGATTCCCCGCCGGGCATTGGGCCCGTTGGGGGGCTGAGGCAAGCGGTATGCGTTCACAGCGACTTCATGCAGGCCTGCAGGGTGTACGACGGTGGTGATGGTGTCCAGACACCATCCCGACCCTGCACCGGTGCGCGAGCATCGGCTAACCGGCCCGCGGCCCTCGGCTCATCCCCGGAAGCTTCAGAGCTTCATGGAGGTGTGCCCGATGGCCTAAGCGCTGCGGCACCATCCCGCCAGGCTCCTTGCCGTGCAGCTCAACAAGCTGCACGGCTGACGGCAAGTACCCGTCAACCGAGCCCCGCCGACGCCACGAGCACGCTTGCTCGTGGTTTTTTGATTGCCCCGGAACTTAAAACGCCGGGGACAAGTGCCCTGCGATTGATTGGGG
Organism: Phycisphaeraceae bacterium; assembly: GCA_041736655.1. Taxonomy (GTDB): domain Bacteria; phylum Planctomycetota; class Phycisphaerae; order Phycisphaerales; family Phycisphaeraceae; genus JAHQVV01. Next base: position 618 of record JBGSTE010000301.1, read on the forward strand.
CATGACAACGCACGACACGGACGCCGGCAGCACCGGCACGACATCCCGGCAACTTAATAAGAACAGGAACGCAAGGTCATGAACGGTGTTGAAATGCTTCGACTGCTCGACGGGATCGCCCGAGATCGAAACGTCGAAAAAGAAATCCTGATCCAGGACCTCGAGCAGGCCCTGGTCTCCGCTGCCCGTAAGCACTTCAACGCCATCGACACCGAGGACTTTTCCTGCGAGATCGACCGCTTCACCGGCAAGATCGTGATCTGGCGCGGTGAGGACGAGATCCCGCTGGAGACCCTGGGCCGAATCCCCGCGCAGACCGCCAAGCAGGTCATGATCCAGCGCTTCCGTGAAGACGAGCGGGCGGCGATCTTTGACGAATACATCGACCGCGTGGGCGAACTGACCACGGGCGTGGCCCAGCGTTACGAGGGCGGCGCGCTGGTCGTGCAGATCGGTCGGGCCGAGGGCTTCATGCCCCGCTCTGAACAGATCCCCGGCGAACAGCACCAGCCCGGCGAGCGTGTCCGCTGCCTGATCCTGGACGTTCGTGACGCGGGCAACCAGGTGAAGATCGTGCTCAGCCGGGCCGACCCGGAGTTTATCCGCCGCTTGTTCGAGGTCGAGGTGCCGGAAGTGGCCGAGCGCATCATCGAGATCAAGGCGATGGCCCGCGAGGCCGGCCACCGCACGAAGATCGCGGTGCAGTCGATCGACTCGAAGGTCGACGCGGTGGGCGCGTGCGTGGGCGTGCGTGGCAGCCGGATCAAGAACATCGTCGACGAGCTCGGCGGCGAGAAGATCGACATCGTCCGTTGGAACGAGTCGAGCCAGATTTTGATCCAGAACGCGCTCAAGCCCGCGGAGGTCGTTGAGATCTCGCTGTGCTTTGAGCTTGGCCGGGCAACGGTGGTGGTCAACGAAGACCAGTTGTCGCTGGCGATCGGCAAGAAGGGCCAGAACGTGCGTCTGGCGGCACGGCTGACGAACTGGGACGTGGACATCCTCACGCCGCAGGAGTTCACCAAGTCGATGGACACGATGGTTCAGACGCTCACGTCGATGGACTTCGTGACCGAGTCGATGACGGACAAGCTCGCGGCCCTGGGCGTGATCAGCGTGTTCGATGTCGAGGAAGTCGGCGGCGACTACCTGATGGAGACGCTGGAGCTCAGCGAAGAGCAGGTGACGACGCTGCTGGATGTTGTTTCGACGCAGGCAAAGATCGTGCAGGAGCAGCAGGCCAAGGACAAGCAAGAGCAGGAACGCCAGAAGCGCGAGCAGCAGATCAAGGCGGCGCAAGGCATCGACGACCTGTTGGGCGGCGGGGCGTTGGTGCCCGAAGAAGAGGCGAGCGACGTGGCAGCATCGCGGTCCTACGGCGAGGCGGGTGAAGACCTCATCCCCGCAAGCGAGCTGGCGGGCGAGCGGGCCGGCGACGACGAGTCGGTGGACCCGGGCGTGCAGGCCGAGGAATCGGACGATGAAGAAGGCAGCGAGTACGTTGCCGAGCACACCGAATCGGACGCGGGATTTGTGGGCGAGCCCGACGAGGGCAAGGGCTGATTGTCGAGTAAGCGGATGGTGGGCACAGTGACAGAGCTGAACAAGCTAGGAGCCGGTTTTGGCGAAAACGATACGTATTCATAATTTGGCCAAAGAGCTCGGTGTCGAGAGCAAGGTCATCGTCGCGAAGTGTCAGGACGAGGGCGTGCCGGACATCACCAACCACATGTCCGTGGTGAAGCTGGGTCTTGCGCAGACGATCCGGCAGTGGTTCGCCTTTGAGGAGGAAGAACTCGCTCAGAGCACGGCCGTGGAGACGACGCACAACATCGACGTCAAGAAAGTCCGCAAGAAGTCGGCCAAGAAGAAAGTGGCAGAGGCTCCCCCGGAGGCGGAAGACGGCACCGTCGCGACGATGGAGCAGGAGACCGAGTCGGCCCAGGCCACGGTCGACGCCCCCGCGTCGCAGGCCCCCACGCAGCAGCAGGACCAGGCCCAGACGACGAGCCAGGACCAGCCGGTCGTCGAGGCCGGCGAAGCTGCGCCCACGGAGCAGGCGGCCCAGGC
>JBGSTE010000309.1:0-5694 GCA_041736655.1 Phycisphaeraceae bacterium
GGCGACTTTATATTGCGGCCCGACCGTGATGGGCTCGACCTGTTGCAGATGGATCAGCGTTGCGAACCGGCTGTCGCGCTTGGACTGCCAGTAGTCGTCATCGCCGCCGATCTGCTTGCCATGACGCAAGCGCAGGCGGTCAACCTCGGCCGGCGTCATAGCCGTAAACGACAATACCTCGCCAGCAATCGCCGTGGCCAGGTAAGGCCCGCCCGAAGCTTTGAGGAACAAACGCTCGCCGGGCTTAACCTTTCCGTGCGGCGGCTGCATGGTTTTGGTCAATCGCGACTCGACCGACTTGATGCCCGCAAGGATCGCGTCGATGTACCCCGGCTTGAGGATGGCAACGTGGAGCATGTCAAGCACATCAAAATAGAAGCTCAGCAAAGCAGAACATGATGTCAGGTCATACTTTTTCTGATCTTCTGTTCTTCTGATTTGCTGCGTTCAGGTCAGATACGTCGACTCGCTCAGCCCGCGTTCATAGAACCGGCGGAGCGTCCGGGCTTCCTCAAGCGTCAGCTTGTCCTCGCGGACCGCCTGCTCGATCGACTTGGTGAACTTACGGCGAAGCTCGTCCGGCTCGTACTGGACATAGCTGAGCACCTCGCGGACGGTGTCGCCCTCGACCACCTCGGTGACTTCGATCCCGCCTTTTTCATCGACGCTCACGTGTACCGCGTTGGTGTCGCCAAAGAGGTTGTGCAGGTCGCCCAGCGTCTCCTGATACGCACCGACCAAGCACGCGGCCAGGTAATACGGCGCGCCGGTGTAGGGGTGCAGCGGCAGGACGCGGTCCGGCTCGCCCTGGCCCCAGCCGGGGATGAACTTGTCGATCTTGCCATCAGAGTCGCAGGTGATGTCCGCGAGGATGCCCCGGCAGGTCGGCTCTTCGCCGTGACGGTGGATCGGCAGAACGGGGAAGGTCTGGTCGATGGCCCAGTGGTCAGGCAGAGACTGAAAAATCGAGCAGTTGCAGAAGTAAATATCCGACAGCATCGCCTCGAGCGACGCGAACTCTTCGGGGATATTCTCCTCCGTCCTCACGATACGCAGGACGCTAGAGCAGATGGAGAAGAACAGCCGTTCCGCCAGGCCCCGGTGCCCGATCGTGCAGTAGCCGAGGTTAAAAAGCGCCAGCACCTGGTCCCGCGCGACCTGCGCGTCGTGGTAGTACTCGCTGTAGTTCTTCTCGCTCAGGCCCTGGTAGCACTCGGCCAGCGTCCGCACCGGCTGGGGCATCTCCTGCAAATCCTCGGGGCTGAAGGACTGGGGCAACTCGAAGCGGTCAAAGCCAGACCAGCCCAGCACGTCAAAGACCAGCACGCTGTGGTGGGCCGCCATGGCCCGGCCCGACTCAGTGATGATCCGCGGGTGCGGCGTGTCGGTGGCCTCGCAGATGCTCTGGAGGTGGAACACGATGTCGTTGGCGTATTCCTGCAGCGAGTAGTTCATCGACGACTCGCGGGCCGAGCCCGTGCCGTCGTAATCCACCGCCAGGCCGCCGCCGACATCGACCGTATCCAGCCCCGCGCCCAGTCGGCGAAGCTCCGCATAAACCCGGCCGAGCTCGGTGACGGCGGGCTTGAGCTTGCGGATGTCGTTGATCTGGCTGCCCAGGTGGCAGTGCAGCAGCGTCAGGCAGTCGAGCATGTTTTCAGCGCGCAGGCGCTCGACCAGGTCCAGCACTTCGCTGACGAACAGGCCGAACTTGCTGCGTTCGCCGGCCGAGTGTTCCCACCGCCCGGTGCCGCGGGAAGCGAGCTTGACGCGGACGCCAAAGCGTGGGCGCACGCCGTGCTGTTTGGCGTAGTCGATGATGAGCTTGAGTTCGGAGAACTTTTCGATGACGGGGATGATGTGCTTGCCAAGCTTGGCGGCGAGGATGACCGCCTCGATGAAGCTCGCGTCCTTGAAGCCGTTGCAGATGATCGGCGTGTTGGGGTCATCGACCAGGGCCATGACCGCGAGCAGTTCCGGCTTAGAGCCGGCCTCGAGCCCGAAGCCGTGCGGCCTGCCGTGCTCGAGCATCTCTTCGACGACGTGGCGCTGCTGGTTGACCTTGATCGGGTAGACCGCCTGATAGACGCCCTTGTAATTGTGCTCTTTAATCGCAGTGGCAAAGGCATTTGCGATCGCATCCAGCCGGTGACGGAAGATGTCGCTGAAGCGGATCAAGAGCGGCGTGGTCAGGTCGCGCTGCTCCAGGTCCGCGGTGAGCTGCATCAGGTCGACTTCGGGGCCGTTGGGCCCGGTCGGGCACACCGCGAGGTTGCCCTTGGCGTTGATGCGGAACAGCCCGCCGCCCCAGTCGCCGACGCGGTAGAGGTCGGAGCTGTCGGTGGGGGTCCATGCGTGCGACTTGCTCGATGTCTTGATTTGGCTCAACGCGATTCCCCAGTTGGAGGAAAAGGTGAATTGTAGCAAGCTCTGCGTCCGCAACCGGAAACTGCGGACGATTTTTAGACAATCGACATCACCGCGCCTCGATCGGCCAGCGGATGATCGACACGTTCTGCTCGGCGCTCGAACTGGTCAGCACCGCCCAGCCCGGTGCGACGATCGCAAAGCCCTCCAACTCATCCGTCGGCTGACCCATGTCGATCACACGCTCAACCACCGGCGCTGACTGGTCCTCGCCAAACTTCATGAGCGTCAGCCGGTAGCCCAGCCCGGCCGTCTGATTCTGCACGAGCACCAGCGTGTTCTCGGCATCGATCCAGTGCAGGCTCTGCACGAAAGGACCGCAGTCAAACGCAGCGACCCGCACGCCGGGGTCTGATGTCCGCTTTGCCTTTGCCAATTTCTCGGGGTCGTACAGGCGAAGCTGGTTGGCCTTGTCGCCGTAGTCCGCCGTCGCGATGAACCATTGACCGTTGAAACGCACAAACTCCGGCCGGGTGCCGTTGACCGCCAGGTCGTCGCTCGTCACGTTGTAGACCCAGTCGTCGAGGTTGCCGCTCTCGGTGAAGCCCTCCCAGAAGAAATGGTAGATCGTGCCCTTCTGGTTGACGGTGTTGCCGATGAACGTGCCCAGCTCGCGGTTAAAAGTCAGGCCGGTGGGGTGGGGGATCAGGTTGGAGCTGAGTTTGGTCTCTTGGTCGTTTTTGGCAAAGAGGTTGCGGTAGAGCATCAGCTCATAGTTTTCACGCGAGTCGCGGAGGGAGGGTTTGCCGTTGGCGTCGACACCCGCCCACTCGAGCCGGCGGACGATGCCCTTGCCGCGGTCGCCATAGAGCCAGACCGAGCCATCAAGCACCATGACGCCCTGGCAGGCGCCGATGCCCTCGACGGTCTGCTGGGCGACGACGGGGTTGGAGACGCGCTGGACTGATGGCCCACTGCTGCAACCCACAGCAAGCAGAAGGCAGGTCAGAAGGTGGAGTAAGGGCATCGTTTTCATGGCTCACATCATCGCAAATATACGTGAGTGATGCGCAAGCAGAAGCCCACGCCGTGACGGCGTGGGCTTCCATGCAAAATCATAGGGCAATATGTACTTTACTGGATTCAGCCTTTATTCATCATGGGATCGGGCTCGCTCGTTTCCTGTGTCATAGTGCCTTTCCAGGTATTCACGGTCTTCGAGGTTTGAATCACGGATCAGAGAGAACACCTCGATCCCGCCGGGCAGGTCCTCGTCGTCGAGTTGGTACGCCATGAAGTAGTCGAGCGGCTTGGTCGCGTTGCGCTTGCCGTATCCCTCAGCTTCGTGCTCCGCCTGTGCGATCGCGTCCTCGAACGATGACGCGCGAAACAGCACGATTCGTTCTTCGTAGGCATAGCGGAATTGATCAAACTCTGGTCCATCGCATTGATAAATCGACTGCACCGAAAAGAGATGCGGCTGGATTTCCGACTCAATGACAGTGCTGATCATGGATTGATCCTCTGGCGGAATCATATAGGACCAACGGAATAAAAAGAAGCCCACACCTTGACGGCGTGGGCTTCGAGTGATCTTTAATCAATTCGAGGCGGAATCCTTTACTTGATCCCGTCCTGCTTGGCCATGTGGGCGATCAGGTCGACCACGCGGTTGCTGTAGCCCCACTCGTTGTCGTACCACGAGATGAGCTTGAAGAAATTCGCATCAAGCTGGATGCCCGCGCCGTGGTCGAAGGTCGAAGAGTGCGGGTCGTGGATGAAGTCGGTCGAAACCACTTCTTCATTCGTCCAGCCGAGGATGCCCTTCATCTTGCCTTCCGACGCCTTCTTGAGCGCGGCGGAGATGTCGTCGTAGCTCGTCGCCTTCTCGGTGACGACGGTCAGGTCGACGACCGACACATCAATCGTCGGCATGCGGAAGGCCATGCCCGTCAGCTTGCCCTTGAGTTCAGGCAGCGCCAGGCCCACCGCCTTGGCGGCGCCGGTGGACGACGGGATACAGTTGACGCTGGCCGCCCGGCCGCCGCGCCAGTCCTTCTTGCTCGGGCCGTCCTGCGTCGGCTGCGTGGCGGTGATCGCGTGCACGGTGGTCATCAGACCCTTGACGATGCCGAACTCGTCGTTGACGACCTTGGCCAGGGGCGCCAGGCAGTTGGTCGTGCAGGACGCGTTAGAGACGACGGTGGCCTTGGCGTCGAGCTTGTCTTCGTTGACGCCCATGACGATGGTCGGCACGGTCTCGGGGGTCTTGGTCGGTGCAGAAATGATGGCCTTCTTCGCGCCGGCGGCGACGTGCTTGGCGGCACCATCGAAATCGGTGAAGAAGCCGGTGGACTCGACGATGTAGTCCGCGCCGACGTCGCCCCACTTGAGGTTGGCCGGGTCGCGTTCAGCGGTGCAGCGGATCTTGTTGCCGTTGACGATCAATGCGCCCGGCTCGTGTGCGATGGTGCCGGCGAACTTGCCGTGGACCGAGTCGAACTTGAGGAGGTACGCCAGCGAGTCGGTGTCAAAGAGGTCGTTGATGCCCACGACCTGGATGTTGGGGTTGGACTGAGCGGCGCGGAAGACGAGGCGTCCGATGCGACCGAAACCGTTGATGCCGATCTTGATGGCCATGTTGGCAAACTCCTGTAAGGCGTTGTTGTGGTTGCAGGGGCGGGGCGGCCGACCGGTCGACGCGCGCCGAGCCGCGCAACATAAGGATTCGGCGGGCCGTGTCAAACGCGGCAGGGTTGATTCTTGCTGGATCACCTCTGATCCGTCACGAATCGCTATTCTGCTGCCATGCCCCCGCTCTTTGACGAACCCGACCCCAAGCCACGCGGAAAGCCCGCCGCTAAACCCGCCGGTGACAAGCCCATCACCGTTGCCGGCTTACTGCACGCCATCAAGTCGGCGGTCAACGCCCAACTGCCGGGCAAGCTCCGCGTCGTCGGCGAGATCTCTAACCTCTCGGACCGCAACCACTGGTATTTCTCACTCAAGGATGGCGAGGCGCTGATCCGCTGCGTCATGTTCGCCTCGGCCGCGCGGGCGGTGGCCTTCAAGGTCCGTGACGGCGTCGAGGTCATCGCCACCGGCCGGGTCGATGTCTACCCGGCGCAGGGGCAGGTGCAGTTCTATGTGGATCGGCTCGAACCCGTCGGCCAAGGCGCGCTCGAGCAGCAGCTGCGCGAGTTGATCAACCAACTGCGATCGCAAGGGTACTTCGATGACGGGCACAAGCTGCCCTTGCCGGCCGTGCCCACGCGCATCGCCGTCGTGACCTCGCGCAGTGCCGCGGCCTTGCAGGACGTGATCAAG
>JBGSTE010000317.1:0-2119 GCA_041736655.1 Phycisphaeraceae bacterium
CGCGAGACCGGCGACAACCCGCTGGCCAAGGCCGGCCTGATCCACAGCCAGATGGGCGCGGGCATGATCCGCTCGGCCGCGTTCAACCTGCGGGGCCTCTTCTCCGATCACCCCGAGCTCATCGCGCTCCGCTACGACACCAAGCTCCTGCCCGACACCGAGCGCCTCCGCTGGCTGCAGGGCCAGATCCAGAAGCAGATCGCCGACGACAACCCCGGCTCTGAGCCGGGCCTGATCCTCGCGTACCTGGGCTACCAGCTCGAAGCCCCGCCGCTCATCGAGTTCGGCCTGGCCACCGCCGAAACCTACGCCCCCCGCGACCCACTCATGCCCGTCCTCCGCCGCATCTGGCTCGAAGGCGAGAAGGACGAAGCTGCGAAAGAAGGCGAAAAGCCGCAAGACGCCGAGCCACAAGCACCCGTCGTGCCCGGCGACGCGAACAAGTAATCGACGTGTTGAGCTATACCAGTTAGCCGGCGGGCTTGCCCCGCCGATCATTCTGAAACCCTTGCAAGCGCTCGCTCGGCGGGACAAGCCCGCCGGCTAACGCGACTGCGCATCACAACCTGATCTCCGCATCACGCCTCACGGATCACCACGTGTCTGTTATCGCATCCCCTCTGAAAGGAGCTCTCCCATGCAGCACGCGATGAAGCAATGGCCCGTCTCGGAAGAATTGATCGTCATCGCCACGATGATCGCCGTCCCCCTCCTCATGCTCGCCCTCGGCCTGATCCTCGGCTCACGCGGGCTCATGCTCCTGTCCTTCACCGTCGGCCCGGCCATCGGCTGGCCCCTCGGCGTCATGCTCATGGGCACCATCGACCGCAAGACCCACCCCGAAGAACACGAGAAAGACCCGTATTAGCAGGAAAGCCTGCATGAACAGCCACCGCGCGTGCCACTGACAAGCGGAGTCCGCGGAGCTTGTCAGTGCGAGTACTCACGCACTGACAAGGCTCAAAGCAGCCTTGTCAGTGGCACACCCGTGATACAATGGGCGCTTCACTCACGGGGAAACACGATGCATCGATACCTTCTGTCTACGCTGGTCGGTTCAGTCCTTTTCACTGTCGGCTGTGCGAGTTCGAGCTCAAGCACCGCGCAACATCGCATCGACACGCTCGAAGCTCGCATCGCGGAGTTGGAGTCACGGCCCGTTGGTTGGCCGATGGTCGAACAACCACCGATTATTCAAGCACCTGTGCGACCTTGGTGGAATCCGGCACCGGAGTGGGTCCAACGTGACGAATTCGTAATTTATATCAGTCCTCCAGAATTTCCGGAATGGCTTCTTGCTGTCGGTTCGCTTGATGACGTGCCATACTATGAATCTGCCTTTCAGTTAGGTCATTGGACCATCTCCGGCTTTTCATTGAACCTCACCGACGAAACGGTCGCCCGGCTAAGACTCGGACCAGCGTATAACGAAGAAGGGAACTGGCATTCGATCCGCATCTGGGATTCAGGTCGAATCTTTTTGCTCGATGAACAAGAGATGTACAACTCGGATGCATTCCTCATTAAGGAAGGTGGCGTCTTCGGCGCAATCCAACTGGAACCACGCGAGTGGAGTCAGTCTTTCAATTTCAAAGAGGAACACCACGCCGGAACAATCCGCACGCCCGAAAACCACTGATCGAGTTTGGCTGAGCCGGTGTTTGTACCTCACGCCAAAGGCGCAAAGCCAAGACAACAAGACCTTTGTTGCCACAAATGAACACGGATAAACACGGATTAAGCCACGCTGGTGTTGAATCTGTGAATATCTGTGCAAATCTGTGGCAAAAAATGCCTTGCTGCCTTGGCTTGGCGTCTTGGCGGCTTGGCGTGAGTATTTGTAAGTTACTCCCGCCGCGTACGCCCCGGGGCCGATATCATCTGCGGCCCCGTGAACACACCCGCACTCCAACCCGCGACCTCGGCCAGGCTCTCCCTGACCGACTTCATCGACCCCGGCACGCTGCAGGAGCTCCAGGACTCCTTCACCAGCTTTGCCCGGCTGCAGATGCGCGTGCTCGACGCTCAGGGCAACCCGCTCACCCGGCCCACCGACCTGCCCGCACGCACCGAGGCCGACAAAACCTTCGAGGAGCTGACCTACACCGAGCGCGAGCCC
>JBGSTE010000319.1:0-2239 GCA_041736655.1 Phycisphaeraceae bacterium
GGGTTGCCCAAGCCGGTCTCCGCCAGCGTCTGCTCGTCCAACACCTCGCCGGTCTGGGCGTTGATCAGCCTGACCTTCACGTCCGCCGGGTCGATCGCCCGGCCATCCTCTTCACCGGGGATCAGGTCCTGGCGACGCACCATCACCGTCACCGGCACCGGGTCGCCGGCAAAGCCGCTGACCGGCGAATCAACCCGCTCGATCGCCAAGTCAAGCCTCGGCACCGCGCTGCCCAAAGGCACGCTGAACACCGGCACGCTCAGCCGCGTGAGCTTCTCCACGTACGCCTCGCCCGTAGGCTGGGGTGATTGACCATCACCAAAGAGCACCACGCCCGATACCGCACGACCCGCCGCCGACTGCAACACCTGATCGATCGCGGTACGCAGGTTCGTCGCCTGCACGCTCGGCTGGCTCAATGAGTCGGCTAAGGTCGGTGCATCGATCGGATACGCCTCGCGGTCATAACCAAACCACACGATGTTCCGCGTCTTACCCAGGTGCTGATCGTCAAAGACTTCGAGCTGTTTCTGCAGCGCTTGGCGCAAAGCCTCTTCCCGGCTGATCACGCCGTCACCGGTCTCCGTATCTTCAAAGCCCATCGACGCGCTGCGGTCGACCATCACGAGCAGCCAGTCCGGATCAGGCGACACGTCCGTCCGCACGACGCTCGGCCCAGCCAGCAACACCGCGATCGCAATCAACAGCAGCGCCCTGAAACTCGCCAGCCCGAACCGCGCCCAGCGCGCTCCCTGCATCCGCACATAACTGCCATGCGCAATCGCCAGCGCAGCGAGCACAATCAAGAACCACACCCAGCCCGGCAGTGGGTGCTCCCACCCGAGCGACGTCTGCCCGCCCGACAGCGACATCGATTCGTCAAGACCCAGGAGTCGATCCAGCAGAGACGCGATCATGCACCACCCCCCGCCGGCTTCTTGCCGATCTCCCCACCATGTAAGGCCCCAAGCACCCGGCCGATGATCGTCGGGCTCTCGCGATCTGTTGCGTGACTAAAGAGCCGGGCCAGCAACGTCTCCAGAAGCACCAGTGCGAGGAGCACCCACAGCAACAGCCGCGTCAGGTCCTCGCGTTGACTGGCCTGGCTGAGCACGCCGCCCTGCGACTGCTTTTCGTTGAGGTAGGTAAACCCGCCGAGGCTGCCGAGCAGTTTCTCCATCGCCCCGCGTCCGCCGATCGTGTCGCCGGCAGAGCTGTCGGGGTTGACCGACAGGAGCCGCGGCGAGCCGGACACGCTGCCGACGTAAACGCCCGGCAACTCGGCGCTACTTCGCAACTGCACCGCCTCACCATCAGACTGAAGCATCAGCGTCGTCTTGTCCGCGTCGCCCGGCTCCTGGTTTTGTCGCACCAGTTCACTCGCCCCACGCCACGAACGGTCCAGCACCGGTTTGTCACCGGCCACGACCGACTCCTGCCCCGCGGTTTGTCCCAGCACGCCACGCAGCGTTTCGTGCATGAGCGGCACCAGAAACAACCCGCGCAAGGGCAGGTTGGTGTAGCGCGTATCCAGGGCCGTCGCGGTATACACCAGCGCGCCCTGGCCGACGTTGCGATACGCCATCACGACCGGCTTGTCGCGCGATGGCAAAGCCGGGTCACTCGTATCGAGCGCGATCCAACGGTCTTCCGTTTCGGTGCGTGTTGGCAGCCACGACGAGACGGTGACGTAGCCGAGTTTCTCCCGCCAGTCCGCCGCGAGAAACGCCAAGGGCTCGGGCGAAGTCGTGGACAAATCCATCTCCGCCGCCTGCCTGCTGTTGGTGTCGGCCGGCTCGTACTGCACCAGCGAATCGCCAAAGGTCCAGGGCAGATCAAACGTACGCGTCATCGATTGCGCCCAGTCGGCTTGCGTTTCAACCGCCGGTGCAAAGACCCAGACCAGCCCGCCGCGATCGGCAAATGTGCCCAGCGCCTGCCAGCCGCGGGCCGTCAGCTCGTCGGGCCGAAGCACGATCAGCGCATCAAAGGGCTGGATCAATTCGTCGGTCAGCGCGGTAGGCAAGAGCGACAACAACTCAAAGGACCCGCTGCCGCCAACGCCGCGCGGGGTTAGGGCCGCCCGCGCCCACTGCCAGGGCTCGAACTCGCCGACGTTGGGGTTTACATCCGTCTCGCTGTCGATCAGACCGACCTGCAACTGGCTTCGTAGACGAACGATCGCCCGGGCGCTGTCGTCCGCAGAGAGCGCATCAAGCCCCGCCGCCTGCGCATCAGG
>JBGSTE010000332.1:0-2060 GCA_041736655.1 Phycisphaeraceae bacterium
CGCGAGCCCATCGAGCCCCAGCCTTGCGGTTTCCGCGACCAGCCGCATCAGGCCGTAGCCCGCGCCGACGGTGACGAGGTTGCCCTCGACTTTCATGGTCGACCAGCACGGGTCATCGAGGCGGATGACCACGCCCTTGACGCCGGCCTCGCGGACGAGCAGGTTCGCGCCGCTGCCGATGATGCGGATGGGGATCTTCAATTCCCGGCACTGACTGACCAGCTCCGAGAGCTGAGCGGTCGACGCGGGGTGGGCCAGGCACTGCGCGTGGCCGCCGACGTTGTACCACGTCAAAGGCCCCAGCGGCGCATCCATCTCGTGACGGATGCCCAGCTCCTTGAGCAGTTCCTCGATGTGCACGGCGTCCGTGTCGGGCATGTCGGGGATTGTAGTTTGCCCGGCGAAATCGTGCGGGTCGTTAATGCTTGTTGAGCACTCCTGCTCAGTCGGGCCTGCCCCAAGCAAAAGCCCCGCCGAGGACAGTCGGCGGGGCGTGCTTGGGAATCGGGCAAATGATGATGAATCAGTACGTGATGCGCAGGCCGACGGTCAGCGCCCAGTCCAGCTCGGCACGGTGGTCCAGCTCCTGCGCGATGGGCAGGCGGATGGCGATCTCTGCTGCCCAGTTCTGGGCCTCGATGAGGATGCCCGGCGAGAAGATGGTCTCGTAGTCGCCGTTGGTTTCGTATCGGTTATTCAACTCGACCATGAGGTAGGTCGACCGGGTCGAGTCGATGGTGTACTCGACCGGGTCGATGCGGTAGAGGTACGAGCCATCGAGCCGGACCGCGTCGGCGCTGCCGTCGCCGAAGTCGATGGAGTAGTCGTCCTTGCCGGTGTTCCACTTGTAGTTGACATGGGCACCGACGCCGTGACGCCCCTCGATCATCGTCAGCGCAAAGCCGACGAACGGGTCGAACGAATCACTGGAGAACCCGTCGTCATAGCTGGGCAGTTCGACGCCGCCCATGACGGACATGCGGAGGGTGTCGATGTTGCCAAAGTCGTCCTGATAGAAGCGGTACTTGAACATGGCCTGCAAGTCTTCGAACCCGAAGGACTCGCTGTTGACCCCGGCCGGCTCTGAGAAATCGCGATACGTCACCGGTACGTGGAACATGAAGGTCAGGTCGGAGGTGATGCCGTACATGATCGCGTTCTCGATCGTGTACTGATCGACCTCGAAGGCGCCGCTGGCGCGGGTGCCTTTGTAGGCTTCAAAGTTTGCCGAGTGCCGGACCATCAAGATGTCCTTGCCCGGCGAGGTGGCCGAGGGCGTGTAGATCACTTCCTGCGCCATCGCCAGCGGAGCGAGAGTCAGGGCGACGACTGCGGTGATTGATTGAAGACGGGTCATGGCGTCTCCTTCTTGAGCTGCTGGATGTCGCCGGGCGTGAAGCCCGCGTCCTTGATGAGTTGTTCGATCTGTGCGTTGGTGAGCGTGCTGCCGGGGGTGAAGTCGATGAAGACCCGGCCGGTGCCCATGTCGACGCGGGACTGGTCGATGCCTTCGGTGTCGTCCATGATCAGCTTGATGCTGTTGGCGCACTGCGGGCAGCTGATGCCCGAGACGTTGACGACGGCGTCGGCGTCCTTGGGGTCCAGTTGGGCCTGCGTGGATGAGCCGGTGGTGGCACAGCCGGCGAGCGTGAAGATCGAGGCGGCGAAAAGAACAGCCGTTGAAAACAGCGTCGTAGCGTTCATCTTGAGTTTCCTTGAGTTGAGGTTGATCGGTTTGGTTTAGAGCGCCTGATAACAAGGTGGCGCGGGCTTCCAGCCCGCCATCAGGCCAGGGGCCTGATTCAATTCTTCTCGTGGCGAAGCCACGATGGCGGGCAAGATGCCCGCCCCACCGTTTCATTCTGAAAAAAGGGCTCTAAGTCAACCACAAACAAAGCAGCGATAGGCGTTGTCCGACCGCCAGCGGCCGAGGGACAGCGGCGTGATGCGGGACCGCAAGGCGAGACGATTCAAACTCGGGCAGTACGAACGGCAGCGAGCGCTCAACAAACCCCAGAAGTCGCGGCGGCTGATGCTCGGCAGCGGGGATCGCCGGCTCG
>JBGSTE010000378.1:0-9114 GCA_041736655.1 Phycisphaeraceae bacterium
CACCAAGGCGTCGATCGGCAACTGCTCGGCCGGTGCCGGCGCGCTGGACCTGACCATCGCCGCCAAGGCCCTGCGCGAGCAGCAACTGCCCAAGATCATCAACCGCGACCAGCCGATCGAAGACATGGCCACGAAGAGGCCGGCGAAACTCGAACGAATCCTCGTATTTACAACGGGCTTCGGCGGGCAGAACACCGCAGCCATCCTTGAACGTGTTTAGCCATCGGTAGGACAGGCATTCCTGCCTGTCAGCAGGCCCAAGGCCTGATCCAAGACACCATCACGGCTGCGCCGTGTCAACAGGCAGGAATGCCTGTCCTACTTAGAGAATGATGATGAGCCAACGCATTGTGATTACCGGAATGGGCTGGATCACCCCGCTCGGACACGACCTCGAAACCGTCTGGGCGGCCCTCCTCGCGGGGAAGTCCGGCGTCGATCGCACCACGCGATTTGACGCCTCGACCTTCCCCACCACCTTCAGTGCCGAAGTCAAGAGCTACGACCACAACGACTACGTGAGCAAGAAAGACCTGCACGTGGGTGTCGGGCTCAACACGAGCTTTGCGCTCGGTGCGGCGGTGCAGGCCTGGAAGATGGCCGGGCTCGATACGTTCGACCAGCTCGACTCGGCCCGGCTGGGCATCTACCTCGGCTCGGGCGAGGGCTCGCTGGACTTTGGCAACTACGTCGCGGCCAACCTCGCCGGGTGGAACAAAGACGCGCAGAAGATCGACGGCAAGGCCTGGGCGACCAAGGCCCATCAATGCCTGCAGGCGATGGTCGAGATCGAGCAGGAGCCGAACATGCCGCTGACGCACCTCGCGCTGGAGTTTGGTGCAGAAGGACCGAGCTACAACTGCCTGACCGCTTGCGCCGCATCAACGCAGGCCATCGGCGAAGCGAGCGAGATCCTCCGCTGCGGCGACGCGGACGTCATGATCACCGGCGGGGCGCACACGATGATCCACCCGCTGGGCGTCACCGGGTTTAACCGCCTCACCGCGCTCTCCAACCGCAACGATACGCCGCAGACCGCCTCGCGCCCGTTCTCCGCCGACCGCGAGGGCTTTGTCATGGGCGAGGGCGCGGGCATCCTTATCCTTGAGACGCTGGAGCACGCGCTTAAGCGCGGCGCCAAACCGCTGGCCGAGATCGCCGGCTACGGGTCGACGGCCGACGCCTACCGCATCACCGACATCCACCCCGAAGGAAGAGGCGGCGCCCAGGCCATGCGCCAAGCGCTCGACAAGGCCGGCGTCAAGCCCGAAGCGATCGACTATATCTCCGCGCACGGCACGGGCACGAAAGAAAACGACTCGATCGAGACCAAGGCGATCAAGGCCGTGTTTTGCCCGGACGGAAATATCAAAAAGGCCCCGCCGGTCAGCTCGGTCAAGTCCATGCTCGGCCACCTCATCGCCGCCGCCGGCGTCACCGAGGCAATCGTCTGTGTCCTCTCCATCCGCGACGGCAAGCTCCCGCCAACTATCAACTACCAGACCCCCGACCCGGCACTGGACCTGGACTACGTCCCCAACGTCGCGCGCGATGCGAAGGTCGACATCTGCCTCTCCAACAGCTTCGGCTTCGGCGGGCAGAACGACACGCTCGTCATCAAACGCATCTGAGTTGATTCGCAACGGGACGCTCCGCGTCGCCCGTTACGCATTGGAACAATTCGTTGAAATGATAAACCACGCCGATCGGTTGATCGGCGTGGTTTGTAGTGTTTCTTGCTGAAGGTTGTCTTAGTCGTACAGCGCTTCGCGGTCGGTGAAGCGATAAAAGTCACGCTTGGTCTTGCCGAAGGTCACGAGGACGACCAGGTCCTGGAAGTCTGCAGCGGATGAAGTGACATTCGTCGTGCCGATCTCGAAGAGATAGATCGCCTGGTTCTGATCGAGTGTGATCGTGTTGGTCTTGAAGTCGATGTAGGGCTTGATGAAGTACAGGGCGTCCGCCTGATTGCCCATGCCCTTGATCTTCGGCACCGCGTCGCCGTGACGCAGGACCTTGACCTGCTTGGACTGCGCGGCCGAGTTCGCCTCGATGTGCACCTTGCCGTTGATCCACGACCGCGCACTGACGGTAACCGTGGTGTCTGCCGGGTTCGCGTCTTTCTCGACGCTAAAGAGTTCATTCACGATGTAGTTGCGCGTCGGGGCGTGCGGGTCGTTGACGTCGGCCTTCTTGTAATCCTTGAAGTCGCCCCACGGGTTGATCTGCTTGTCGCCGATCTTCAACTGCACGGTCACCGGCACGTCTTTGTCGTTGTTCGTGATCGCCGACCCGAGCACGGAGACCATGACCATGAAGTCTTCGGTGGGAACAACCTTGCCCGCGTTGATATCGAAGTCGATCTTCTCGGGCCTGTTGTCGCCGGCCAGGGCGGTGGCGGCCAGACCTGTCGCGAGCGTGAGGGTGAAGAGTTTCTTGAGCATGTCGTGTTCCCCTGCGTGGTGGTGCGATGTGTTTGCTTGTGGTCGGCTGACACTCAGCCGTAGTCGATATGCAAGCATGCCACGGGTTCGCACTGCATCCACCGGTCAAGGCTCGATTGCAGAAAAATCAAGCGAATGCAGCCTCGCAGAACACAACGCCCGGTCGTCTTGACTTGACGTTACGACCGGAACTCCCCGATCAGGTGAGCACGATCCGATGCTTGTCTCACCAGGCGTACGGCCAACAAAAAACCGCGCCGTACTGAAACGGCGCGGTTCTGCACGCAGGTGTCCGGGTTGTCTGACGTGCAGCAATCTGATCGTTCGACCGGCCGACATACAGACGGCCTTCTAGAGGCAATCATGCCCCGTTAAAGATCGATGGCAAGCGAAAACGCAGTTTTGCACGGCAAATCAACCCCTAAGGGGGATAATGCCCCGTTCGATACACGACAAAAAAACAACCCCGATTTGCATCGGGGTTGCATAGGAGAAACGATTGGCGAGCACATGGCAATCAGTCATAGAGCGGGCTGACCGAGGTCGGCGGGAGGTCGACGAGCGTGATAGTCGTCTCCATGCGGAAGTTGGACTCGGTGGTGTGTCGCTCGGCGAAGAAGAAGTCGAGTTTGTACGTCTCACCTTCGACCAGGCCCAGGTCATCGGCATCATCATCGAGGTTGACCGAGCCGGAGGCCTGAGCGTGGACCCCGCCGAGGTCGACGACGAGCTTGCCGTTGATGAAGACCCACACGTCGTCGTCGCCGGTGAAGGAGAAGACCATCTCGTAGTCACGGTCATCCTTGGGGATGTAGGTGAACTCGGTGTGGATTTCGTAGGTGAAGTAGAAGTTGCGTTTGTGGCCGTACTTGTCGGTCGCGGTATCGCCCCAGCCCATGCCATCGATGGGGAAGAAGTAGTTGGGTTTCTCGACGGCAAAGCGATACAGCCCGCCGGCCTCTTCCTGGCCGTTGTCGAGCGTGATCGCGTAGGGGATCGAGATATTGACGCCCGGCACATCGCGGAACCACTGGTTGAAGTTGCTGGCATTGGTGATCATGCCGCGGACGCCGTTGTGGGTTGACTTGAGCACGGGCTTACCATCCGCGCTGAGGGTGTTCTCGATCAGCCCGGTGCGGACGGCGAAGTCCTTGGTGGGGTTCTGCATGTCCGGGTGGGAGACCAGGAAGTCACGCACCACGCCGGTCAGCACGATCTCGTCGGCACCGACGGTCACCGGAAGTCCGGCCAACACACCACCAGCCAATACAGCGATCAGGGTCTTGCTTTTCATCACGTTTCTCCGTCACCTCGCGTGCCATGTATGTTGCCGGCGGTCACAACCTGTCCGGCTGACTAGTTGAATCTTCGGATTCATGCGCGGTGCGTGCAAGCGATCAAGGACCAATAATCATGCAGTTCTTCAGCCCAGGCCCTACAAACCCACCTGGACCCGGCATACAAGAGCCTGGTCATGAAAAACACCACCTTCTGCAGGTGGTGTCGTTTGTCTCAATTTGTTGTTGTTTGCGTAAAGGTGGATTGTCGTCGCGCTGGATTATTCTTCTTCGAGCTTGCGTGGCATGGTCGATGCGATGACACGCATCGGCTCGGCCGCGTCGCCCTCGATCGCCAGCGAGGTGTCGCTATCTGGCTCGACGTTGAAGTCGATGCTGCCGCGCTCGAGCACCCACACGCCGTCATCATCCATCCGGCGGTTGAGCATGAACTGGCACTGGGTCACGCCGCCCAGCAGCGGCTCCTTGGTCGCGACGCTCCCGCCAAAGGGCGTGATCGTGACGTAGAGCATCTGGTCGGCGCTCTCGTACTCGAGCCGAATGAGATTGCCGCTGGGGTCGACCAGCTCGATGAACGGGCTGGTGAGCGTGTTGCCCGAGAGCGTGACGTCGGTCTCCGGCAGCAGCGGCCCGTGAGCGGTGGAGGTCCGCATCAGCGTGAGCAGGCGGTGGACAACCAGGCGGGTGGTGGTCTGCGTGCTGGCGGACTCGGCGGCGGCGGCGTAGGCGCGGAAGCTGGCATCGATGGCGACGACCGTGGCGGTCATCAGCATCGCCGTGATCGCCAGCGAGATCAGCATTTCAACCAGTGACAGGCCGGCGCTGCGTCGTCTACTTCGTAAGTTGTGCCTGCGCGTTGCCATGGGCCTGCCTTTTTATGCTGCGTTGTCGTCGTTGTCCGCTGTCGTTTGTTTCTGGCCCGGGGCGGGGGAAGCGGAGGGCTTCAAATCTCCTCCGCGATCCCCGTCCCGTCCGTTCTCCTCCGCCACGCGGCGGAGCCATGAAGTCCCGGAAGCTGCGCCCGTCAACCGATCATTTCTTGCCGCCCTCGAAGTAGGTGTCCCACAGGGGCACAGCCTCGACCGGGCCGAGGATCCCGTCGGGCAGCGGCAGGTTCTTGTTGTAGCGGACCTTGATGACGCCCAGGCCGTTCTGGGGCGGTTCGGTCTCCAGGTCGCCATCGCTCGCACTGAAGTAGCCCAGCGTCGTGTTGAACTGCGGCGAGGTGTCGCCGATGACCGGGCCGGTGTTGGCCTTGGGCTCAAAAGTCGTCAGGAGCTGGCCGTCGATCTCGACCTGGCCACGCATGTCGATGAGCCCGGCGACGATGGTGCCCGAGAGCTTGATGACTTCGTTGGAGTCGTAGGGCGAGACGAACGTGCCCATCTCGATGGAGTACTGCGGTGCGAGCAGCGACGATCGCTTGTAGAGGTTCTTCTCCGCGTTGGAGAGCTCGGCCGAGCCGTCGATGTTGAAGCCCGAGTTGCCGGTGAACGTGACCTTGTTGCGGACGTGCGTGTACTCCGTGGGCACATCGGTGACGACGCCGCCCTCGAACTTGCAATTGTGGAAGCGGATGTTGTTGGCGACCGTCTTGGTGTCGTAGACATCGGTGCCGTTGATGTTGGCAAAGCGGTCCGGGTGCTTCTGGCTGCCGGAGGCGTCCTGCATGCCGGCGTAGTTGAAGTCCGGGTCGTCGTTGTCCAGCTCGGTCTCGATGAACGTGACGCCGATGAACCGGCAGTTGACGAACAACGCGTTGGTGCCCTTGGGGATCTTCACGTTGCGGAAGACCATGTTCTGGTAGACCGGGCGATCGTAGTAGTCGTACGGATACGTCGCCTGAAAGGGCACGGCCTCGGTGACGACGTTGCCCAACGGCTGGGGCGAGTCCGGGTCGCCCGCGTCGTGGTTGGCGGCGTTGGCCGCGGCCTGTGCAGCGAAGTCATCGGTCGCCAGGTTCCTGAAGGACGACACGTCGAACTGCTGCGGGTTCAGCTCGTACTCGTTGGTCTGCGAGGACTGGAAGGTCAACGGCGTCTGGTTGTGGCCGGGGACGATCGAGCCCTGCAGGTAGTCCTGGTAGTTGCCGGTGGTGGCGGCGCCCGACTCCCAGCCGGCGACGTCGGCGGCGATATGGATTTCGCCGCGGATTTTCGCGTAGCGGTCGTACTTGTCGATGATGCCGTCGTTGTACCCCGCGCGGTTGGGCGAGCCGAAGGTATCGATGAGCGCCATCAACTGCAGGGCATCGAGCGTTGCGAGTTTCGACTGCAGTTCGCTGAGCGTGATCTGGTTGGGGCTCGAGGCCGAGTCGAAGTTCTTGATGAAAAAGTCAAAGTCGGTGATGTAGCCGTCGCCGTCGGTGTCGTACTGGGCGGGGTCGGCGTAGTCGGCGACTTCGGTCGAGTCGTGGATGGACAGGCGGTTGTCGCCGTTCTGATCGTCCTCGATGATCGAGCCCAGCAGGGCGTCGAGGTCGGCGTCGAGCGTCGCGTCCAGGCCGCGGAAGTCCGAGGCGATCTGCATCGGGTGGCCGTTGGCCAGGTTCGTTTCGAGGAAGGTCGAGCCGACGCGTCCCTCGATCATGACGTTTCGGCCGATCATCACGCGGCTGCGTGAGAGCACGGCGTACTGGATGCGCTTGACCAGTTGGAAGTCCATCGAGATCGAGCGGTAGACGCGGCTGGTCGCTTCGCCGTCGTAGGCCTCGATCTTGACGCGAATGAAGCGTGCGTCCAGCGGCGTCGTGGAGCTGACGCCCATGTCGCTGTAGGGCGGGCGGTCGTAGTAGTCGCTGTCGTAGTCTTCGTCGGCGATGGGGTGCGGCGTGAGGGTTGCGGTGAAGGCGGGCGAGCCTGGGCCGACGGCGATCGGGCCGATGTGCAGCACGCGGTCGGCGTCGATGTAGGGTTCCTGCTGGTTGTGGAATTCGCCGGAGAGTTCGGTCGCCAGTTCGGCGGCGACTTCGTCCCACACGGCGTCGGCCTTGCCCAAGAGGACATCGACGGGCATGCCGCTGGGGTCGCTGGCCATGTCCGAGGCCTTGAGCGTGGTGATGTAGGTGCCCGAGGCCGGGTCCCAGACCGTGCCCGAACGTGTCAACACGTTTTCACAGGCCTGCGAGAGGCGGTACATGATCAGCCGCATGCCGGTCTCGGACGCGGCGAGCGAGCGGTTGACTTTCAGGTGTGTGCCGGCGGTGTGGAGGTTGCCCTGCGAGACGATCGCCATCGCCGCCGCGAGCGAGCCGAAGATGACCAGGAACATCATCGCGAGCACCGCCGCCGCACCGCGCTGCCGCCGAAGGCGGGCGATGTTTGATGTCCGGTGTGCGATGCGCATCATGTTCGATGTGCGATGTGCGATGTGCGATGTGTCATGCTGCATAACTTCTCTCCAACACCTCGCCGTCAACCGATCTCCCAACCCCGCTTGTTCGTGTCACGCTGACACATCGCACATCGCAGATCGAACATCGCAGATCAAGGCGTGTCCGTCACGACCCACGACAGCGTGGTGACCGGTTCGTCGTTGCCTGTCTTCTTATCGATGTAAAAGACCGTCACGGTGACGCGCACCATATCGGTCGTGCCCAGCGGCTGGGTGAAGGTCGCGTCGATGTAGTCCGGCAGGACGTTCTCGACCGTGATCGTCTGCTTCCAACTGGTCAGGTCGGTCAGGGGCAGGCCCAGCGCGTTGATCGGCGGGCTGAAGGTGGAGCCCGCGCCGACCCCGCCGGTGACGAGCCCCGCAAAATCGTCCAGGTCGTCGTAGGCCAGCGGGACGGTTTCGTCCAGCTCCGGCCCGAGGTTCGTGTCGCCGGTGATCGGGTCGTGCATCGGCAGCGAGAGTGTGCGTTCACGCATCTCGTTGGCGAGCAGCATGGCGGTGCTGGTGCGTGTGGCCCAGTTGTTCTTCATGTGGTAGGCCTGCTGGGCCGAGATGATCGCCAGCACGCCTGTGCCGATGATGACCGTCGTCAGCGACGCCTCGATGAGCGTGAAGCCGGCGGCGCGGCGGGTGCCGCGAGGGCGACGCCGAGGGCTTAGGGACGAGGGCTTAGGGCTTAGGTCACGCATACTCATTCAACCCTACGATTCATCTGATCTACTTAACAAGCCCATTGTTGATCCTGTCACATCTTCAGTAACCCTAGCCACTACAACCGCTTCAACCGGAGCCTAGGCCCTAAGCCCTAGCCCCTAGCCCTACTTCACCAGCGTCGAAAGCTTGAAGATCGGCAGGATGATCGCCATCGCGATGAAGCCGACCACCGAGCCCATCAGCACGATCATGATCGGCTCGATCATGCTCGTCACGGTCTTGATCGCTTCGCGCAACTGCTTGGCGTAATACGTCGACACTTCATCGAGCACCTCGCCGAGCTTGCCCGACTCTTCGCCAGCCCCGACCATCTGGACCACGGCCTTGGGCAACAGCGTTGTCTTACTCAACGGCTGATTGATCTTCTTACCCTGCTTCACCGAGCTGTAGACCCCGCGCCACAACCGCTTGAACATGCGGTTGCCCGAGATCTCGCCGGTGATCGCCAGCGTGTCGAGCATCGGCACGCCCGCGTTCACCAGCTCGCCCATCGTGTGCAGCGACCGGCTGATGTACAGCGCCCGGAACATCCGGCTGAAGATCGGCACGCGGAGCTTCATCTGGTCAAACCACCAGCCGCCCGGCTCGGTGCGGATCAAAAAGCACATGAAAACAACGATCGAAACCAGAGCCCCGACCACCGCCCACCACCACTGCACCATGAAGGCGGACAGGTTCATCAGGAAGATCGTCGGCCAGGGCATCGCCGCTTCCTTGCCTTTGAAGACCTCGGCGAACTTCGGCAGCACGAACGTGAGCAGGAAGATGGTGACCGCGATCGCCATCGACGCGATCACGCCGGGGTAGATCATCGCCCCGATGACCATCGAGCGGGTCTCGATCTGCTGGGCGAGGTACGCGGCGATGCGTTCGAGCATCTGGCTGAAAGAGCCTGACATTTCCGAGGCCCGGACCATGTTGATGTACAGCGGGCCGAAGAGCTTGGGGTGTTTGGCCAGGGCCTCGGAGAAGGGCTTACCCGACTCGAGGTCCTGCTTGATGCCAAAGAGGATCTTCTGGAACTTGGGGTTTTCGCTCTGCTCGGCGATGCCGTCGAGCGCCTGGCGCAGCGAGATACCCGCGCGGACCATGACGGCCAGCTGGGTCGTGAAGTTCAGCACGTCCTTCTGCGAAGGCCCAGAGGTGTAGTTGAGGGCCTTGAGCGTTTCGCCCAGTGACCGGGCCGAGCGGCCGCCGCTGACCGGGGTCAGCGAGAGGACGGTGCTGCCCTGGTTACGCAGGAGCTGCGCGGCACCGAGGGCGCT
>JBGSTE010000405.1:0-2766 GCA_041736655.1 Phycisphaeraceae bacterium
GGCATGCTCGGGCCGGTCGGACTGACCAAGGGCGACCCGGTGGGGCTTGGGCTGTTCATCAACCTTGTCGTCGCGTTCACGCCGGCGGCGGTGGTCGGCGTGATCTTTGACGCGAAGATCGAAGCGCTCTTTTTCAACGCATGGACCATCGTCACCACCTGGGCGGTCGGCGGCATCGCCATCCTCGCGGTCGCCTATTGGAAGCGCCACAAGTCCGGCGATGAACATGTCGGCCAAAATATCGACACGATGACCTGGCGCATGGCGCTGATGATCGGCATGATCCAGTGCGTAGCCATGATGCCCGGCACGTCACGCTCGCTGGTGACGATTGTTGCGGGCGTACTTGTGGGCCTACACATCGCCGCGGCGGTGGAGTTTTCGTTCTTGCTGGGTGTGGTCACGCTCTTGGCGGCGACGCTCTACAAGGCCGTGCTTGATCAAGCAACCGTCACCGTTGATGGGCAAGAACAGGAAATGATGATGGTCCTGGCGATGGCCAAGGAGTACGGCTGGATGCCGATGGTCGTCGGCAGCCTTGCCGCGTTCGTCTCCGCGTGGGTGGCGGTCAAGTGGATGGTTGCCTATCTCAAGAGCCACGGCATGGCGATCTTTGGTTACTACCGCATCATCATCGCCATCGCCGCTGCCGTGCTGATCCTTACCGGCGTGATCAATACGACGACGCCGGGGTAAGCGTGTGGCGTTATTGACTTGTTTTGTCGCTTAGGCCAACTCGCTTCAGTAATACGCATCGCATTTAATTCACGTGCGTTTTCACATTCGTAGCCGCCGGGCAACGCCCGGGGGTCGAGTGATGACGCGCTTGCGATCGGAATAGGTTGGTTCGTCACAAAACAATTTCCATGACTCGACCCCCGCGTGTTACGCGGCGGCTACGGATGCATGCTCACGTCAACAGGCAGACTACACGCACGAGGATTGTTTGGGATGCGTATAAGATGGCCCCTATACACATCACGGCTCAATCAAAACCTTCAACACCCCCGGCCGACTTGCCTGATCCAGCACCGCGACGCCATCCGCCAGCTTCATCCGCCGACTGATCAGGCTCACCACATCGATCGCTTCGCGCGATAAGACATCGAGTGCTTCCGCGAACGGGCCGCAGCGGCTGCCGATCACGTTCAGCTCGTTGATGACGATCGGCGAGAGGTCAAGCCCGGGCGGTGAAGCGCCCTCTGCCTTGCTACTTGCGGGGGCGACGGTTGTTTTCAGGACCAGCGTCCCGCGCGGGCGGAGCATCGCCATGGCGGTTTGCATGCCGCTTGCCGAGCCCGTGCAGTCGACGACGATGTCCTGGTCCTGCCGCAGGCCCACATCAGCAAGCAGGCGATGCTTGATGCCCCACTTCTCGCACAGGCCAAGCTTCGCTTCGTGCTTGCCGATGCAGCGAACCGTCGCGTTGAGCTTCGCCAACACCTGCACACACAGCAGGCCCAAGCGACCATCGCCAAGGACCGTGATGTTCGGCCGACCCTCGATCGTCAGTTGACGCACCACTTGCAACGCCGCGGCCAGGGGCTCAACAAAGACCGCCCGGTCATCATCAACGTGACTTGGCACGACATGCAGATTCGCTACCGGCAACAAAAATCGCTCTGCAAAACAACCGTCACGCCCGGCGATCCCCAGCACGGTGCGCTGCCGGCAGTGCTCCTTAAGCCCAGCCTTGCACAGGTCGCAGTGGCCACAGACGCAGTTGATCTCCCCCACCACGCGCTGGCTCAGCCAGTGTTTGTCGACGTTCTTTCCGATCGCCTCAACGATCCCGACAAATTCATGCCCGAGGACGCCGACGAATCCCATGTAGCCCTTGCAGAGTTCCAGGTCCGTCGAGCAGACGCCCATCCGCGTCGGCCGGATGAGCACCTCGCCCGGCGAGAGCCCCCCCGCCGTCGGCTCGGGGTAGCGTTCGTCGAGCTTCGGTTGACCTGACTGACCCAGCACCAACGCCCGCATGGCCTACCCTTTCTTCGTGTCACCCGGCTGTCAAACTGTCATCGGCGATCTGTGCCAGCCTCATGCAGGGGTGCTGGAACAACACCCTGTTTCCCGGCCCGCGCATCGGCCCGACCTGACCGATTTTGAGCCAATAACGATTACTGGCTTGTGCTCGTGTTGCCTGCTGGTCAGATCAGATGTTAAACCGGGTCGACTCGCACCAAAGTTTAACGAATTCCTATTGTTTCCTGCACTACATTTTGCTAGGTGCCTGCCCCCGCATCAAGTATCATTGCAAGATTCAACACAATCCGAGCCCTTTCGCATTGCCGTAATCTGCTCAGACTCAACAACGCTTTGGAGAAAGAACCTTGCGCCAGCCTAAGACCGTCACACTTCTGAGTACACGCACTTTGTTGAAGTCCGCCTGTGCAATCCAACGATCAAAGCGCATGGCTACCGCCGGCCTGCTTGGCGTTTCGCTTCTCTCCGCCAGCTCGGCGATGGGCCAGCAGGCGTACTTCTCCATCGAGGGCGAGATCACCAACGCGCTGGGTCAGCACCGGATGTTCTTTAATCTGCCTACGGGCGCATCGACGACGGACACGCTGTTCTTCCGGTCGTACCGCAACGCCGGTAACTTCACCGCCGCTGGCGACCCGACGCAGGCCAGCAGCGTGGACACGGTGCTGGATTTATTCAATTCCACGGCGTTCGTGAGTGCTAGCAATGACGACGGCGCGACCGGGCCGAACTCTTCACTCGAGTCGCTGCTGACCTGGCCGGGCGGCGCTGACAGCG
>JBGSTE010000406.1:0-6691 GCA_041736655.1 Phycisphaeraceae bacterium
GCGCGACCCGGCCCGGGGCCTGCTCGACGCCTGTGCGCCTTCGCGGCTGCGCACCTGCGTGGCGGCAACGGGGATCGACAACTTCTTTATCCTCACCGTCGGCCGCGCCAAGCCCACCGATGCCAGCAAGCTCTCGCCCGCGGCCATCCGTGAAATGGTTCGCCAGGCACGCGAGGCGTTTGACATCGTGCTCATCGACACCGGCCCGGTGCTCGGCTCGCTCGAAGCATCAATGGCCGGCGCCGAGGCCGACGGCACAGTACTGATCGTCTCGCGCGGCGACTCCAAGGGTGTCGCCACCAGATCGCTCGAACACCTGCAGAGCGTCGGTGCCCGCGTGATCGGCGTCGTGTTCAACCACGCCCTGGACCGCGACCTGGAGCACACCTCCTACGCCTCGACCGTCAGCCAGGAACGCCGAGGCACCCGTGCCGCTCGCAAGCAGCGACTGGACAAGACGCGGACCGCACGCCTTGGCCCGCTGGGCACCGCCGTCGCCAGCTTCACCGAAGAAGATGCCCCCGCCGCGCAGACCAACGGCGAGGCCCGGCATGTCAACGGCAAGCACTAGAATCAACTACACGATTACGACCGAGCCAAACGCCCACGGCCTGACGCACGAACATGATCACCACAGCCGATCACCATCCCGCGACGCACCAACGCGCCAGCGAGTGGCCCACCGTCTGGGGGCTGGACCCGATCATGCTCCACGACCGCTTCTGGGCCGCACGCGGTGTCCAGGTCGTCCGGCAGGGCGAGCCCTCGGAGATCGTCAAGCACGCCGAGCTGTACCTGCTGACCGATCCCGACTCGCTGTCGATCTTCCGCATGGGCCGGCTGGTCGACACGCTCAGTTGGCTTAAGCCGCAGATTCTCTTTGCCCGCATCCACGACACGCACGACCCGGGCTACCGCGAGCGCGTAATCACCGATGAAAACGACGGTTTCGTCAAGTTCGAGCGGATGTACCGGCAGATGGACTTTCGCCTGGGCCGTGTGGCCGTGACCCCCAGCGAAGAAATCGCCCGCCAGTGGCAGACCGCCGACCACCCGCGCGATGCATGGCGAAAGCTCCGCCGATCGATCCCTCCGCACCAGCGGACGACGATCTCCGTCGACGGGGCGGTCTTCAACCGCAGAGACCTGCGCCACGTCAACGAGTTTGTCCACGAACTGGTCCACATCTGGAAACGCCCGGACGCCACCATCCACCGCGCCCATCGACTCACCGGCGAGGTCTGGAGCGACCGTTCTGCCTCGGCCGAGTTTGAAACACGCTTCGTCGGCCCGGTGTGGGTCGGCACGGGTCGCGAGCTCGACGGGATCGACAGCGTCGTCGGACCGGCCGTGCTCTGGGACCGGCCCGAGCTGCGCCCGGCTGTCGATCGCCTTGAATGGCACGCCATCGAACCGACCGAGCACTTCGCCCAGGCCCAGCGCGGTGCGAGCCGGCGATCGTTCTACCGCATCACCAAGCGGCTCTTTGACATCGGCTTCGCGCTGATCATGCTCGCCCTGACGCTGCCGCTCTACCCGCTGTTCATGCTGATGATCTATCTCGAAGACGGTCGGCCGTTCTTCTTCGCCCACCGCCGCGAGTCGATGGGTGGTAAGGAGTTCCCCTGTCTTAAGTTCCGCTCGATGTTTAATAACGCCGAGGAAATCAAGCAGAAACTCCAGATGGATAATCAGGCCGACGGCCCGCAGTTCTATATCGAGAACGACCCGCGGATCACCCGCACCGGACGGCTCATGCGAAAGCTCAATATCGACGAGCTGCCACAGTTCTTCAACGTGCTCATCGGGCAGATGTCCGTCGTCGGCCCGCGCCCAAGCCCATACAAAGAAAACCAGTACAGCCCCCCGTGGCGCGAGGCGCGTCTCTCGGTCAGGCCCGGCGTCACCGGCCTCTGGCAGATCAAACGCTCACGCGAGCCGGGCATGGACTTCCAAGAGTGGATCCGTTACGACATCCACTACGTCGAAAACGCCTCGTGGAAGATGGACTTCTACATCCTCTGGGGCACCTTCAAGATGTTCGCCGGTATGAAACGCTGACTCTCATCGCTCTTGCCCGCAACTGAAAACTCCTGCGGCAAGCTTTCGGCTAAGCCGGTTGGTCTAACGAAAGGCTCATCTGCCTACGCTGGAATAATCGACTTCGCGCGGCGGTTGTGTCTGCGTATTCTCAGCTTTCATTCTCAACGGAGTTCGCCATGCGCAGCCTTGTTTACTTACCGATCATCGGCTTGTTCCTCGGGCTTTGCGCCTGCTCATACGAACAGGCGGGAACAATCAGTGACGTGGCTACGGCACCGGCCGAAGTTGGCCACACGGCACCTGATTTCACGCTCAAGACCGTCGATGGTCAGGCAAAAACCCTCAGCCGTCTTACAAAAGATGGGCCGGTGGTCCTGCTGGTCCTGCGCGGTTACCCCGGCTATCAGTGCCCGCTCTGCACCAGGCAGGTGGGTGATTTCATCAGTAATGCCGGTGAATTTGCAAAGCGTGGCGCGACGGTTGTCATGATTTACCCCGGCCCATCTGAAGAGCTGACGCAACGCGCCGATGAATTCCTGGCTGGCAAGGGCTTGCCGAACAACTTCGTCTTTCTGACCGATCCGGACTACGCCATGACGAACCTGTACGGGCTGCGGTGGGATGCGCCGAAGGAAACGGCGTACCCCTCGACCTTTGTCATCAACAAAGGCGACCGGGTCATCAGTCACCTGCACATCAGTAAGACGCATGGCGACCGCACTAAGGCCAGTGATATCCTCAGTGCTCTTGATGCCCGTTGAATTGAATCGTGTGTTGAGACTTGTTGAAGTGCGGCCTGTCAGCTAAGCCAGATCCAAATGAGTAGCACTTGAAGCGCGAGGAGGCCGGCGGCGAGCATCGCGACCTGACCGGGCTTTTCGGTGAGCCCTGACCACGGCGTGTGCTGCTTAGGCAGCGGGATCAACGCGAGCTGCGGGGTGCTGGCGGACGGGCACTGAGCTGCGACAATGCCTCGGCGGGCGCGGTCTTGCACGATGGCGAGGATCAGCGAGGAATCAAACGGGCTCAGCCCCATGACCTTGCCGGTGCGCATCAGAGACTCACGCTTGTTCGGTGGCAGCACGTCACCCTCGAGCATCTCGGCGGTACGCACCGCGAGCACCCATCGCGGATCGGTCGCACCGGTGATCGGGGTGGGGTTCTGCGTCGGCGGCTTCATGTCCGGCGCGCCGATGCCCACCAGGCGAAGCGCCGGCCGGTCATCGGCATCGCCCGGCTGAGTTATCGGACGCTTGCGGGAACCACGAACGACCTGACGAGCAGGCCGAGCCTCGGCCGGTTGTGACGATTGCAGCGATCGTGCGGGTTGTTCAAGGTCGTGGGGCATGCGGTGCGTTCCTGTGAAGCAAAGTTATCACAGAAACCCGTCAAAACAAGGGCGAGCGCAACAATAAAACGTACAGGCCACCCGGATAAATTGTATGCGCGTGTCACGAGCCAGGTGCAGTAACCGCGGGGACAGCCCTATAGCTGCGTCAGCGATACCCGGCCTTCGAGTTCGTCCATCGGCCTGGCGATCAGGTCGTAATTCTCCCAGTCGGTGATCCGGCAGCGGACCAGTTCGCCGGGGGCGAGCGGTTGCTTGCTGTCGACATACGTGGTCGCGTCGATGTCAGGCGCCTGTTGACAGGTTCGGCCTGCGAAGCGCGTCATCGGCTTCTTCATGCCCTCGTACTGCACCTCGGCGAACTCCGCATCGATGAGCACATCGAACTCCCGGCCATCGGCGACCATCTGCTCGTTGCGATCAAAGACCACCTCCTGCTGCGTACCCATCAACTCGTCGATGCGGTCCTTGATGACGTCCTCGGGGATCGCCCCGCCCTTGTCGTAAGCGGCACCGGCCTTGGTACCCGGCTCTGGCGAGTAAGGGAACACGCCCATGTTGTCGAACCCGAAGTCGCGGACGAACTTGACGAGTTCCTGATGCTGCGCATCGGTCTCGCCGGGGTAGCCGGAGATGAAGGTCGTGCGGATGGTCATGTTCGGGATGCGGCTACGGAGCTTACCCAGCAGCGTTTCGATGAGCTTGCGCGACGTCTTGCGGCGCATGTTGTCGAGGACTTCATCGTTGATGTGCTGCAGCGGCATGTCGATGTAGGGCAGCACGTTGGGCAGGCGGGCGATCGTGTCGATCATCTGGTCGGTGAAGCACGAGGGGTAGGCGTACATCAATCGCAGCCAGGCGCCGCCGAATTGTGCTGCGAGTTTGTCGAGCTCGGTCAACATGGTGTGAAGCCGAGGCCCGTCACTCCCGGGGGCGATGTCTTCGCCGTAGCTGGTGGTGTCCTGGCCGATGAGCGAGAGTTCGAACGCGCCGTCGTTGAAGAGTTCGGTCGCTTCGCTGAGGATGCGGTCGATGGGCTTACTGCGCATGCGTCCACGGATGGAGGGGATGGTGCAGAAGGCGCAGCCCTGGTTGCAGCCCTCTGAGATGCGGAGGTAGGCGTAGTGCCGCGGCGTGAGGCGCAGGCGCGACGCGTCGTCTTCGAAGTAGCCAAGCTCGTTGCCGCCGGCGATCTCGCGGGCTTGTTTGGCGATGGTGGCGTTTGTGGCGATGGAAGAGTAGACGGGCAGTTCGATGGAGGTTTCGCGCAGTGCTGCGGAAGCGGCACCGCCGGTTGAATCCGCGCCGCGCACGGCGGTGACGATGCGGTCGCGGTCAAAGACGCCGATCATCGCGTCGATGTCCGGACACCACTCGAGCATTTTCGCCTTGTGACGCTGAACGAGGCAGCCGGCGACGATGACACGCTTGATCTTGCCCTGTCGCTTAAGCTCGGCGGCCTGGTTGATCTCGTCGATCGACTCGATCTTCGAAGCTTCGAGGAAGCCACAGGTATTGATGACCACCGCGTCGGCAGCGCCCTCGCCCATCAAGTCCGGCGGCACGGGCGTGATCCCGTCCTCGGCCAGGAGGCCCAGCATCTTCTCGGAGTCCACCAGGTTCTTGGGACAGCCCAGCGAGATGAAGGCGACGGTGTTGATAGCGGAATGGGTGGGTGCGGTGGGTGCGGGCATTGATCGTATTGTATCGGGTTTTATCCCACGGCATTGCGGTCGCAAGACCATGGGCTTAAAGAGATGACACCGACAAGCCCATGGCGTTGCGACAGCAATGCCGTGGGGTCGTTAGGTCAGTGGTCCGCCACACCATCCCCGTCGTGGTCGTGGGCGACGCCGGTGGGGCTGTCGCCGTGGTCGTGGTGGCGGCTCTCAAGGTGGGCGATCATCGCGGCCAGCGCCAGGCCCAGGAGCAGGGCGGCGGTGAGCTTGATCTTGTCGTGCTGGTGAAAGTGCAGCTCGGGCAGCACATCCGACAGCGCGATGCAGAGGAAGACGCCGGCGGCAAAGGCCAGCGCGTTACTGACCAGGACGGTGTGGCCCGCGTGTTCATCGGCAAAGCCCAGGAGGAACAGGCCCGCGCCTAATGGAACGGTCAGCGAAAACAGCACGTTGATGAGGTGGCCTGTCTTGCGCGACCAGCCGGAGGTCGTGACCAGCGCCAGGAGCGTCATCGAGTCAAACGGCTTGTGCAGGATGATGGCTAGGAACAGCGCGAAGCCAGGCCAGGCGGTGTTGGCGTCGGCGGTCATGGCCGCGCCCAGCGCGATACCACCGATCAGGCAGTGCAGCACCAGGCCGACGGCCGCGCCGGACCAGGACAGGCGCGGCTTCTTCTCGTAGTGCGGCGTCTGAGTGCTTTGGATGTCGCAGTCTTCGATGGGCTTGGGCGCGGGGTCGTGCTCGCAGGCCGGGCCGTGCGTGTGGCCGTGGTCATGTGCGTGATCGTGCGTGTGTTGGTGTGGATGCTTGTGCGCGGTGGGGGGGTGGCTGGGCAGGTCGTGCTGGTGGAAGTGCAGGAAGCGTTCGAGCAGGAACATGGTGAGCACCCCGCCGATCATCCAGGTGGCGAGGACCATGTGGTCGGCCTGCCCCATGAGGGCGTGGGGGAGCATGTGCAAGAGCGCGACGCCGAGCATGAACCCGCCGATGAGGGAGTTGGCGATCTGGATGCGCTTGTGCGTCAGGCGGACGTGCAGCGGCACCCACCCGCCGAGCAGGGAGACCGCGATGATGAGCAGGCAGTAGAGGGCGAGGTAGCCGACGAGCGTCATGAGATTAAATTCTCAGTAGGCGAATCGGGATTATGGCAGGCATCGGGGTTGCGGGCAAGCGCGGAAAACCGGTCGCGGGTTATCGGCCAGTAGCAGCATCCTGAAATGTGGATAGCTTCGATTGTGATTCAAGGACTTGATTCGGCGTGCCGATGCGGTTAAAACATGTATGTTGATGGACCCGGTTAGGGTCAGATCAATTGCCCCTTCCATCCGATGGCCGGTCGTGCAGAGCGTATTTGACGCATGACGTCCGGGATTAACAGGGCCGACCTGTTGCCAGCGGGTATCTCAGTCAGGCGCGTGGGTCCGGATCGATCCGGAGCGACTTGAACGGGGATGTAGGTTCGGGGAGCCGGAGTTTGACTCCAGTCTTCTTGCCACGCCGGCCCGGTTTCCAGCGGCATCAGCCCGCGGACCGGATCGTGGTGGCGGTGTTTGAGGCGATACGTGCCTTCACACCCCTTTTTCTTCACCAGGCTGCGCCTTTGCTGGCAAGGCCGAGAGTG
>JBGSTE010000408.1:0-2000 GCA_041736655.1 Phycisphaeraceae bacterium
CCTGATCCCGATCAAGCGGCTTGCCGCTGAGCACCTGCACGCCCAGGCGCATGGCGGTGTCGTTGAGGAAGGCGTGGGCGGTATCTGGTTGAGCGAGAAGAGTGTCTGGCATGGGCATGTTTATACATGAAAAAGGCCGGCGATCGGGCCGGCCTTGTTGAAATTACGAGCGTGTTGATCTCGATCAGCGGCCGCCGCCACCGCCGCCAAAGACGTCGGCAAGCTTGATCGCGGTCACCGGATCAATCTGCTTGCGCCCGACGTTGGGGGCGTAAACCAGCAGGACGC
Organism: Phycisphaeraceae bacterium; assembly: GCA_041736655.1. Taxonomy (GTDB): domain Bacteria; phylum Planctomycetota; class Phycisphaerae; order Phycisphaerales; family Phycisphaeraceae; genus JAHQVV01. Next base: position 289 of record JBGSTE010000408.1, read on the forward strand.
CGGAACTGTTGTCGAGGATGAAAAGCGACTCCTCGCCCTTGGTGCCGTCACCACGGGTTCGCGCGGTCATCATCTGGAAGGTTTGGAGGTAGATGTTCTGGCCGTCGGCCTGAGCGGTGTTGGGCTGGGCCTTGCGATCGATCTGGACGATCAGGATCGCGGCGAGCACAAAGGCCGAGGCGAGCAGTGCGATACAAGCGGTCTGGGTACGGTTCATCGGGAAGCTCCACATGGGGGAGAGAAGTGGTCGGTAAACAAGCGATACAACAGGTGTCGGAACAGGAACAAGCGAATCAGCGATTACCCTCGCCTGCGCCTTTGAGGTCCTGAGCGATCTCGCGGGCACCGACGATTTCAACCTTCTGGTTGGCGCTGTTGACGGTGAAGCACGCGACGCGGCCGTTGCGGGTATCCATGACGTAGACAACCTGCTGCGCGGCCTGAGCGGTGTTGCCGGCAATCATGAGGTAGCTGCTGCCTACGCCGAGCTGAAGCGCGTTGGCCTTCTGGACCGGGCCGAAGGTCAGGGCGATGGCCGCGAGGAGAACCGCGTTAAGGACGATGAGGATGGCAAGAGAACGCTGAGTCATGGTTGGACCTCCCGAGGGTCTGGTGGGTCTGGTGGTGATGACCGAAACGGTTTTGGCCGATCAGTCCTGGTGGGTTCGTTTGGGGCTCATAAAGCAGCCGATGCCGATGGCGATGCCAAAGAAGATCGCCAGCGCCAGCGCCTTCCACGTGCCGGCCTCGGGTGCGGACTCCAGGGCCACATCCTCGACCTGGGCGAGCACGGGCAGCGCCACTGTTAAGAGTAAAGACGCGAGGGCGAGCCGGCCGGTTACGTGTGCAAGTCGCTTGAGCATGGATTCATGATACCCGCGGGGACGGGTGCATGACAATCGCCTGATTGGATTACCGGGGGACGGCATTCTGATGTCAAGAACCACGCGAAGCCGGTCCTGAGCGAAAGCGAAGGTCCGGATATCGACCGGATAAAGGGTTGATCAATCTGAAAAGACTTGATCCGGACCTTCGCTGGCGCTCAGGACCGGCTTCTGTTGTTCTCATGTATGGCTTTGATGCGGCTGATACCATGCGGCGATGATGATCTGGGTGCTGTGGCTGGTGGGGGCTTATCTCTTGGGGTCGGTGTCGTTCGCGCTGATCCTGGGCCGGTTCAACGGCATCGACATCCGCACGCACGGCAGCGGCAACGTCGGGGCGACCAACCTCGGCCGGGCGCTGGGCAAAAAATGGGGCATCCTCTGCTTCATCCTCGACCTGGCCAAGGGACTCCTGCCCGTCGTCGGCTACCGGCTGACGCTCCTGGTCATGGACAGCGAACTGGCAGGCAGTAGCGCGATGCTGCAGTGGCTGGCCATCGGCGTCGCGGCGGTGCTCGGGCACGTCTTCCCCGTCTTCCTGAAATTCAAGGGCGGCAAGGGCGTGGCCACGAGCATGGGCGCACTACTGGGCTACTGGCCGGTGCTGACCGTGCCGGCCCTGGCGTCGGCGCTGGTGTGGTTCGTCGTGACGAAAATGACCGCCTACGTCGGGCTGGCGAGCGTCGTCGCCGCGGCGCTGCTGCCCTTCCTGGCCATCGGCTTTGGCATCGTGCTCGGGCAGAGCGCCCAGGAGATCGCGGTGTGGGCCGGCGTCAGCGCGCTGCTAGCGGCGCTGGTCATCATCCGCCACCGCAGCAACATCAAGCG
>JBGSTE010000415.1:0-3631 GCA_041736655.1 Phycisphaeraceae bacterium
GCGTACGTGCTCGCGACGCTCGAGCAGAGCGACCTGTCGCCTTCACCGCCCGCGCCGCTGCATGCGCTCCTGCGTCGCGTATCGCTGGACCTCACCGGCCTGCCGCCGGACCCCGCCCGCGTCCAGCAGCTCCTGCAACTGGACAACCCGCAGCAGGCCTACGAAACCTTCGTCGATGAACTGCTCGCTTCACCACGCTTTGGCGAGCGCATGGCCAGCATCTGGCTCGACGCGTCGCGCTACGCCGACACCAACGGCTACCTGCACGACCACGTGCGGACGATGTGGCCCTGGCGCGACTGGGTCATCAAGGCCTACAACGACAACCTGCCCTACGATCAGTTCCTGCGCGACCAGATCGCCGGCGACCTCATGCCTGACGCCACCCGCGATCAGCTCGTCGCCACCGGTTTTAACCGCAACCACGGCATCACCACCGAGGGCGGCTCGCTCGATGAAGAGTTCAGGGTCGAGTACGCCGCGGACCGCACCAACACGCTGGGCACGGCCGTGCTCGCGCTGACCGTCGAGTGCGCCCGCTGCCACGACCACAAGTACGACCCGATTTCGCAGGAGGACTACTACAGCCTCTTCGCGTACTTCAATTCACTGGAAAACGAAGACCCCGCGACACAGGGCCGAGGCAAGGCCCACGCGCCGATCATCAAGGACGAACTGACTAAAGAAGAGGTCATGGTCATGCGCGAAGCGCCGATGCCCATGCCGACCTTCGTGCTTCAGCGCGGCGCGTATGACGCGCCGATCGACTCGCGGCCCGTCAATCGCCGTGTGCCGGCCGAGTTGGGCAAGCTGCCCGACGATGCACCGGCCAACCGGCTTGGTCTTGCGCAGTGGCTGACTTCACCTGAAAACCCGCTGGTGGCGCGCGTTGAAGTCAACCGCCTCTGGCAGACGTTTTTCGGCACCGGCATCGTCAAGACCAGCGAAGACTTCGGCCTCCAGGGACAGTGGCCAAGCCACCCGCAACTGCTTGATGCCCTTGCCCTGCGATTCATCGACTCCGGCTGGGACCGCAAGGCACTCATCCGGCTCATCGTCACCAGCGCGACCTATCAGCAGTCCAGCCACGCACGGCCGGACCTTGCCGAGATCGACCCGGAGAACCGCCTGCTGGCCCGCATGCCGCGGCTGCGACTGACGGCCGAGATGCTGCGCGACCAGTCGCTGGCGGTCAGCGGCTTACTCGTCAATAAGCTCGGCGGGCCGGGCGTTCGCCCCTATCAGCCGCCGGGGCTGTGGGAAGAAGGCTCTAACGAAGGCTCGAACACCCGCGTCTTCAAGCTCGGCAGCGGCGAAGAGCTGTACCGCCGAAGCGTCTACACGTTCTGGAAGCGCACCGCCCCGCCGCCGCAGATGGTGCTGTTCGATGCCGCCGAGCGCGGGACCTGCGTCGTCAAACGCAGCTCGACCAACACGGCCCTGCAGGCGCTCTTGATGATGAACGACACGCAGCATGTCGAGGCTGCTCGGCAACTGGCCGCCCGCGCGATTGCCGGTGGCGATACCGATGCCCATCGGCTTGGCGTGATCTACCAACTCTGCCTTGCCCGCGAGCCCAAGCCCGGCGAGTTGAATGTGCTGCTTGAAGGCCTGACGCATTACCGCGGCGTCTATCAGAACGACAAGCCTGGCGCGGAAAAACTCACCACCTACGGCAAGTCGCCACGACCCGAAACGATCGCTCCCGAAGAACTCGCCGCCTGGACCATGATCGCCAGCACTGTGATGAACCTCGACGAAATGCTCAACCGCCCTTGATGCCTGACTCATTCTGATCCCTGATCCCTGATCCCTGAGAACTGATCCCATGCACCCGGCCCGCGACTACTTCCTGAACCTCAGCCGACGACAGTTCCTCAACCGAACGACCGGCACGATCGTCGCGTCACTGGGCGCTACCGCGCTCGGCGGGCTGCTGGCCAGCGAAGCTCAAAGTCAGCAGGGTAATCCCGTGCCCGGCGCGCTGGGGCTCACACACTTTGCGCCCAAGGCCAAGCGCGTCATCTTCCTGCACCAGAACGGCGCGCCCTCGCAACTGGATCTCTTTGACTACAAGCCGACGCTCGACAAGCTCCGCGGGCAGGACCTGCGATCGATGCCGGATGTCTTCCACAACCAGCGCGTCACCGGCATGACCTCCGGCCAGACCACGCTGCCCCTTGCCCCCTCGCCCTTCAAGTTCGCCAAGCACGACAACGGCGGCGACGGCCTGTGGCTCTCGGAACTCCTGCCCCACACCGCGTCGATCGCCAAAGAACTCTGCGTCGTCCGCTCGATGCACACCGAGGCGATCAACCACGCGCCGGGCGTCACGATGTTTCAGACCGGCCACCAGCAGACCGGCCGACCGTCGATCGGCGCGTGGCTCAGCTACGGGCTGGGCAGCGAGAACCAAGACCTGCCGGCCTTCGTTGTCATGCTCAGCCGAGGACGTGGTCAGCCGCAAGCCATTTTTTCACACCTCTGGGGCGCAGCCTTTTTGCCCAGCGAGCACCAGGGCGCGGTCATCCGCTCCAGCAGCGACCCGATCCTCTTCCTCAATAACCCCGACGGCGTCTCGCGCGAGGATCGACGCTACATGCTCGACATGCTAGGCAACCTCAACGAGCAGGCCCAGCAGGAACACGGCGACGCAGAGACCCTCGCACGCATCCAGCAGTACGAGCTGGCCTACCGCATGCAGATGTCCGTGCCCGAGCTGACCGACTTCAGTGATGAAGACGCGAAGACGCTGGAGATGTACGGCCCGGACGTAAGCAAGCCCGGCAGCTACGCGCACAACGCGCTCATGGCCCGACGCCTGGCCGAGCGCGGCGTCCGCTTTATCCAGCTCTACCACGAGGGCTGGGACCAGCACCTGGACCTGCCCGGCCAACTGCCCATGCAGTGTGCCGACACCGACCAGCCCTCGGCCGCGCTGGTCAAGGACCTCAGGCAGCGGGGCCTGCTCGACGAGACGCTGGTTGTCTGGGGCGGCGAGTTCGGCCGCACGACCTACAGCCAGGGCGACCTCAACGCGGTCAAGTACGGCCGCGACCACCACCCGCGCTGCTTCACGCTCTGGATGGCCGGCGGCGGCATCAAGCCCGGCACGGTCTACGGCGAAACCGACGAGGTCGGCTACAACATCGTGCAAAACCCCGTCCATGTCCACGACCTGCACGCGACGATGCTGCACCTGATGGGCATCGACCACGAGCGATTGACGTACAAGTACCAGGGCCGACGCTTCCGCTTGACGGATGTGTTTGGGAACGTGGTCGAAGAGATTGTGGCGTAACACAACTACAAGGAGATCGCCCGATGAAGAGATCCCTATTTTCCTTACTACTAATCTTGAGTTGGGGTTGCAGCCGAAATGCAGACACAATTCCCGTGGAGTCAAGCCGAATTATTGTCCAGGACAGTAAAGTCCGTGAATTGGTAATCGAGGACTTTAACTGGGAAATCCACCTCACCAAGACTTACACAATCGATCTCACTGGTATCACGATCACCGACAACAGCATCAGCCCGGTGGATCGTCGCATCGAGTTTACGCCCGAGCAGGCTACTGAAATCTGGCGGCTGATCAAAGATATTAAGACCATCTACGTCGGCAACTATCGCG
>JBGSTE010000442.1:0-3003 GCA_041736655.1 Phycisphaeraceae bacterium
TAAGCATGCGCTTGTTTCACAAGTTCTACGATCAGCCGGCCTGTTCGGGGGCTGCATCTTCCTTCGGCTGGCTTTCTACATTGGGCGTCGGCTCGGGCAGCGTGAGGGTATCGATCTTGAAGTCGGCAGCGGTCACTGCACTCTTGATCGCTTCGGTGTCCAGCGTCGCGCCGGGCTTGATCGCGATCTTGACTTCGCCGGTCTTGGCATCGGCGGTAACCGCCTGGACGCCTTCAATCTTTTCGATCGCGGAGCATACCGTGCCCTCGCAGGACGAACAGGTCATGCCCTCCACCTTAGCAGTGGCGGTGTTGGCGGCGGTGAAGACCGTGGCGTCGGGCTTAGGCGCAGCCGAATCGGCGCAGCCCACCAGGGTCAGGCACAGGGTCAGGGCGGCGGCTAGGGTTTTCATCTTCGGTTCCTCTTCAAGGGTGTATCGGTGCGGTCAATCAACTGCGGAGCGTCTGGTCTATCCAACCCCCGCCGAGCACGGTTTGTTCCAGTGGGCTGCCGATCTGCCCGTAGCAGACGACCGCCTGCCCGGGGGTGACTGCCTCGACGGGCTGGTCGAACCGAACTTGCAGGGCGTCTGAGCCGTCCTCGGCCACGAGCGTGCGGACCTGAGCGGGCACGGGCTCGGAGTTGTAGCGGATTTTAGCCTGGCAGGGCAGCCAGCCGACGGGCGGGTCGATGAGCCAGTTGGTCTGCGTGGCGGTCAGGCCGATGGATAGGAGCTCGTCCTTGCCGCCGATGGTGATGGTGTTCTGGGTGGGGTTTTTATCGACGACGTAGATGGGGTGGCCCAGCGCGACGCCGATACCGCGGCGCTGGCCGAGGGTGAAGTGCTGGTGGCCGGCGTGCTTGCCGATTTCCTGACCTTCACGATTGAGGATGCTGCCGGGTGCGAAACCGCCGGGGGTTCGGCGTTCGACGAGCCGGGCGTAGTCGTTGTCGGGGACAAAGCAGATTTCCTGGCTGTCGGGCTTATTAAAGACCGGCAGGTTGTGGCTCTCGGCGATCTGTCGGGTTTCGGATTTTTGAAGGTGGCCGATGGGCAGGAGCATGTGGGCCAGTTGCTCGCGGGGGCTGCCGAAGAGGACGTAGGACTGGTCCTTGGCGGTGTCGATGCCGCGCAAGAGTCGCGGGTGCTGCGGATCGGACAGGTCGGTGCGGGCGTAGTGGCCGGTGGCGACGAAGTGGGCGTCGATGGACTTGGCGTAGGCGTGGAGCTTGCCGAACTTCAGCCAGTCGTTGCAGCGGACGCAGGGGTTGGGGGTTCGGCCGGCGTTGTACTCGGCGACGAAGTAGTCCATGATCCGCCCGAAGTCCTTGCGGAAGTTGACGACGTAAAACGGGATATCGAGCACAGCCGCGACGAGGCGCGCATCGGCCGCGTCGTTGACGCTGCAGCAGCCTTGCTTGTGTTGACGGGCCGCTTGCGGCTTAGCGCTTGTACCAGACGCTTCACTGCGCTCAGCGTCGGCGTGGGGTGTTGTGCTGCATGCGGGGGCGTGCAGGTTGTCGTAGCCCGCGGCGATTTCTTCGGGGTTCTCGCTGCCTAGGCGCATGAAGCAACCGACCACCTCGTAGCCGTCTTCTTTCAGGAGAGCGGCCGCGGCGGAGGAATCGACCCCGCCAGACATGGCGAGAACGACTTTCTTACCGGTCCCGGGCTTTTGCGTGGCCATCGGGGCATTGTAGTGCGCAAAACGAACGGGCAGCCCGGGCATGGTGAGACACGTCAATTGCCAAGTTAGACGCCATGGATGTGCCGTGGAAAGGGTTAACCCCCGGATCAAACCGGACGATAGGTTAATCCGATGGGTGTCGACCGCCCCCGGCCTGATCCGGCCGGTCATGATCACAGGGAGAACTTCTATGCTGTTTTGGACCGGAATCGCGCTGACACTGGCCCTCATTGCCCTTACCGGACTCGCATTTGTGCTCCGCAACCGGCTGACGCTCCGCAACAAGATTGTCGCGCTGGGGCTCTTAATCGGCCTGAGCGCAACCCTCGCTGTGGGCTCTATCGCAACCTGGCGCAGCGGACAGGCACTGCATGACAACGAGCTATCGACGCTGTCTGCGATCCGGGACGGCCGTAAGAGCCAGATCGAAGACTACTTCGTGACGATCCACGAGCAGGTGTACAACTTTGCTCAGAATCAGATGGTGGAGGATGCCACGCGTGACTTCTCGCAGGCCTTTGCCAACCTGGCTGAGGAGTCCAAGCTCGACGCGTCGGACACGAGCGCGGTGTACAGCACGGTGCGTGGCTACTACACCAGCGAGTTCGGCCCGCGTCTGAAGGCGGCCGGCCAGAGCGACCGCGGCGCACAGTCGTATATCCCCCAGTCGGCGGCGGGTCGCATTCTTCAATCGTGGTACATCAGCGAGAACCCCAACCCGGTAGGCTCGAAGCTGGACCTGGACCGGGCACCGCAGGCGGTGGCTTACAACGATCACCACGGGAAGTACCACCCGCAGATCCGCCGGTTCCTCAAGAGCTTTGGCTACTACGACATCTTCCTGTTTGATACGCAGGGCAACCTGGTGTACTCGGTGTTCAAGGAGACGGACTACGCGACGAACTTTTTGACGGGCCCATACAAGGACACGAACTTCGGGAGCGTGGTGCGTCAGGCGCTGGGGGCTTCGCAGGCCGGTGAGGTGTTCATCGAGGACTTCAAGCCTTATGAGCCCAGCTACGGCAGCCCGGCGAGTTTTATTGGTTCGCCGGTGTTTGAAGAAGGTAAGTTGATCGGCGCGGTGGTGTTCCAGATGCCGGTGGACAAGATCAACGGGATCATGCAGCAGTCGGCGGGCCTGGGCGAGACGGGCGAGACGTACCTGCTGGCGGACGACCACCGGATGCGTTCGAACAGCCGGTTCTCTGAGGAAGGTCAGTCGTCGATATTTGTTGAGGAAGTGAAGAACGAGGCGGTGGACGCGGCACTGGCCGGCGAGAGCGGCGTGCAGACGGTGGTGGACCGGCACGGGCAC
>JBGSTE010000478.1:0-2938 GCA_041736655.1 Phycisphaeraceae bacterium
AACAGTGCAGTGTGCGTTGTTCTACCCCCAGGGATTCGAAACGGGCTACATCGACGACCCCAACGCCGTGTCACAGCGTCGGCGGATCCGGCGGGTGCAAGCTCGACGTGGTACTTGTTTGGCTGGCCACCACACCCGGGACGTGCCCACAAGTCGCGAAGGTGGTGGTGATCGCGTGTGCTGCACGCAAGCTCACTCGGGCAGCGCCAGCTCGTGATCTCTACGACTCCGCGCATTTCCGGTACGCGCTACGCGCCGCTGAGGCCCATGCCGCCCGCACCGAGTCCACGGTGATGATTTTGTCCGCCAAGCACGGACTGTTGGCCCTGGACGCGTTTGTGGTGCCTTACGGCGTCGCTTTCGCCCAGGCCGGCCACGTTCAAGTCTCGGCCCTGTCCGATCAGCTCACGACTCTCGGCGTCCAGACGATCACCGCCTTGCTGCCGGGCCGCTACCTGAACGCACTGGCCGAAGCGGTCGACACGGTGAATGACGCCGGGGCACAGGTAAAGCTGATCGACCTGTTCGCCCACGCGCCAGGTATCGGCTACCAACGCGCGGTGTTGTCGTCGCTACTGCGCGACCACCACGACTGTGCAGCATCAGCCATTCCCTCTTAAGACAGCCGGTAGCGGGCACGTAGAGCGAAAATCAGAAACCTGTCGTATGCACCGCATAAGGTGTATTTAGTCACTAGTTAGGAGAACTCAGAAGTGATGCGAAAAAGCCTCATACGGACACGCAAGCGGTCCGCCTCATCCTCTCGGCCCGGCAGTCGGGTTGCGATCGAGAGCGGTGCACTGTGAGCGCCCTCAATCAGGCCGGCACCTGGATAGCCTCGATACCCGCACTGATCGGTTATCTACCGCAAGACGCAGTCGTGATGGTGGCGATGCGTCGCGGCCACGTGGCCGCGACCACGGTCGTGGACCTCTGCGATGACCGAATTCTTGGGCGCAAGCCTCGCCATTTATGGCGGGGTGAGCCCATCCGGTGTGTCGGCGGGCGTAGCCCGGCGTTCAGAGTGGTCGGGCTTGGCCGTCGATGTATTGCTTGATGATCGACAGCGGGGCGCCTCCGCAGGAGACGGCGAAGTAGGACGGCGACCAGAGGTGTGCGCGCATGCGGGCGCGGACACACGCGCCGGTGAATTCGCGTCGCACCGCGTAGGCGGTGCGGCCCGTGAGCCGCTGCACGAGAACGGAAACCGCCAGCGTGGGTGGATAGGCGACCAGGACATGCACGTGGTCGGCCTCACCGTTGAACTCGACTAACTCGACATCGAGCTCAGCGCACACGGCGCGCGTGGTGGTTTCGGCGAAGGTGAGCATTGGATCTGTGAACAGTTTGCGTCGAAACTTGGTTACGAAGACGAGGTGGGCGTGCAGCAACGACACGCTGTGCCGGTTGCGGCGGTAGGCCGTAGTTGATGCTCCTATCTCTGTTAAAAGTCAAGCGGCGTTGGTGAGCTGGGTGTGTAGCCATTGGCGGTAGTTGGTGGCGAGGGTGTCGTCGCGTTTGAGGCCGCGTTCGAGGCGGGAGATGTCGTTGGGCCAGACGACGAAGTGGTCGGCGGCGGTGGCGAGGGTGATGTTTTTGGCTTGACGTGCCGGTCGTAGGTCGCTGTAGTCGTCGATCGGGCAGGGTGCGGTGAGGTGTTTGAACATCTCGCGGGCGATAGCGCGTTTGAGCAGCCGCAGGATCTCTTTTTTGGACCGGCCGGCAGCGATCTGGCGGGTGACGTAGTCGCGGGTCTGTTGGTCGTGGGACATGCGGACCAGGGCGATGCGGTGCAGAGCGTTGTTGGCGGCGCGGTCTCCGCCTCGGGAGAGTCGGTGGCGGGTGGTTTTCCCCGACGAGGCCGGGATGGGGGCGACACCGGCGAGCATCGCGAACGAGGCTTCCGAGCGCAGTCGGTGGCTGTTGGTGCCGGCGGTCACGAGCAGTTGGGCGGCGGTGTCGGGGCCGACGCCGTAGGCGGCGCGCAGTGCGGGATTGATTGCGGTGGTCCGGGTGTCGATCTCGGCGGTCAGTTCGTCGGTTTGGTGTTGGAGGAACTCGACGCGCTGTGCCAGGGCTTTGCATGACATCAGCACTGCGATTGTGACCGGGTCTTGGCCAGCGGTGGGCCGGCACCGGGCCAGGGCCTGAACCAGCGTCAGTGTGGTGGTGTAGCGACGGTAGCGCTCACGTAGCCCGGCGGGGGCGGTGACGAGGAGGTCTTTGATCTGTTGGATGGCTGCGGTGCGGGCTTTCACTGCGCCGCGGCGGGCGATCAGTAGGGCTTTGAGTGCATTGGTGTGGGGATCTTTGGGTACGGCCAGGCCGTTGCCGGCCAGCACCGCACGGGCGGCACTGTAGGCGTCCAGCGGGTCGGACTTTCCTTGTCGGCGTCGAGCGGACCGGTCGGGTCGGTTGACTTCAACGACGTGAATGTCGCTGGCCTGCAATGCTTGTGTGAACCCGGCGCCGTAGCTGCTGGTGCCCTCAACGCCGGCGGTGAGTACTTCGCCGCAACTGCGGGCCCAGGTGATCGCGGCCCTGTAGCCGGTGGGGTTGGTCCCGAATTCGGCGTCGCCGATGAGTTGGCCGGTGTCGGTGATGGCGGCGACGTGGATGGTGTCCAGATGGGTGTCGACGCCGATGACGACCCGGCATGGGGATGTCACGATAATGGTGTCCTCTCCGTTGCAATGAACTGTGCGGTTGGGCGACAACCCGGCGGGGCGGGCAGACAAGACATTGATGAGGAACGGCCAGGCTCCTGATTAGGTCATGTCCGCCCCGCCGGGCTCTCGGCGGTGCTTGCTCGTACGTCGCTGGTGAGACAAATCAACTGGAAGACAACCCAGCAGGGCGTCAGTCAGTGGGAGGGTCATCACCAGCGGCGAACGAGCAGGACCATCCTCACCCGAACCGGTTGAACAGAATCAATGTC
>JBGSTE010000492.1:0-7710 GCA_041736655.1 Phycisphaeraceae bacterium
GGCGAGATGGTCGACGTCACCGCGGCCGGCGCCCGCCTGCAGACCATCGACGGCCGCCCGGTGCAACGCGACCTATTGCAGATCACCTGGGACGCCGGCCAGGCGGAGCGGGGCGGCTACCCCCACTTCATGCTGAAAGAGATCCACGAACAGCCCCAGGCGATCACCGAGACCCTGACCGGGCGCCTGCTCGACGGGGAGGCCGAGTCCGTGGTACTCGACGAGGTGCACTTCCCGCCCGGCTTCGCCCGCTCCCTCGACCGCATCTGGATCACCGCTTGCGGCACCGCCCTGCACGCCGGCCTGGTGGCCAAGGAGGTGTTCGAGGGTCTGCTACGTGTGCCGGTCGAGGTGGCCTACGCCCACGAACTGCGCTACCGGGACCCGCTGATCGCTCCCGGGTCGCTGACGGTGGCGATCAGCCAGTCGGGGGAGACGGCCGACACCAACGCGGCGCTGGAGGAGGCGGTACGCCGCGGCAGCCGAACGCTGGCGATCTGTAACGTCCGCGGCAGCACGATGACGCGGATCGCGCACCACACGTTGCACACCCACGCGGGGCCGGAGATCGGCGTCGCATCGACCAAGGCCTTCACCACCCAGCTCGCGGCGCTGTACCTCCTGACCATCGGCCTCGCTCAGGCTCGCGGGGCGCTGAGCCAGATGCAGATCGACACGATGATCGCCGGCCTGCGCGGGATCCCGCTGAAGATGGAACGCGTCCTGGATCAGGCCCACCACATCCAGCAGATCGCCAAGCAGATCACCAGCCGGAGCAACGCGATCTATCTCGGCCGGGGCGCGCACTTCCCCATCGCGCTCGAAGGGGCCTTGAAACTCAAGGAAATCAGCTACATCCACGCCGAGGGCTACCCCGCCGCCGAGATGAAGCACGGCCCGATCGCGCTGATCGACAAGCAGATGCCCGTCATCGTCATCGCCCCGCAGGACAAGCTGACGTACCAGAAGACGCTGGGCAACATCGAGGAAGTCAAGGCCCGCGACGGCATCGTCATCGCCATCGCTACTGAAGGCGACACGGTCATCCCCAAGCGGGCCGACCACACGATCTTCATCCCCGAGACGCTGTATTCGCTGGGCCCGATGATGAGCGTGCTGCCGCTGCAACTCCTGAGCTACCACGTCGCCGAGCTTCGCGGCTGCGATGTGGATAAGCCAAGGAATTTGAGCAAGGTTGTGACGGTGGAGTAGGGAAACAGGTGTGCACTCATACAATAGCCGCGACGCTACGCATCGCAGGCGAGTGGGCGGAAGTTCATCACAGCGCGCCTGCGACGCGTAGCGTCGCGGCTATTGTTTGACTTCGCGATTGACTTGCGGCAGCCGCGCCCCGGTTTCCTTTAAGTGTTTCTCCAGCATCGCCAGCAGTTTCTGCGCGATCTGTGGCTGCGCCTCCGCGAGGTTGTTCTTCTCACCGATGTCGTCCTTGATGTTGTAAAGCTCAACGCCCTTGCCCGGCGTGTAGAACTTGATGAGTTTCCAGTCGCCCATGCGGATTGCAGAGCCCGGCGTGCCGCCCTGGTTGCCGTAGTGCGGGTAGTGCCAGTACAGCGCCTCGCGCTCAAGCGTCGCGGCTTGCCCGCTTAGCACGGGGACCAGCGACACACCATCCAGGTTCTGCTCGGGCTTGGCCGGGGCACCAATCGCTTGAAGGATCGTCGGGTAGTAGTCGGTCGACGTCATCGGCACGCTCGATGTCGAGCCCGCCTTCGTCACGCCCGGCCAGCGGATCACGACCGTCTCGCGGATGCCGCCTTCGTAGAGCCAGCCCTTACCCGCACGCAGCGGGAGGTTGCTGGTCGGGCTGCCCTCGCTGGTGGACAGCCCGCCGTTGTCGGCCGTGAAGATGACCAGCGTGTTGTCAGCGATCCCTTGTTTTTCAAGGGTATCGAGCACGACGCCCACCGCCTCGTCCATCGCGTGCACCATCGCGGCGTACACGGCATGGGCCTGGGTCTGTCGCACCTGGCGCGGCGGCTCGTCGCCGAAGGTGTCTTCCAGACCCATGCGCTCTTTCTTCTTCTGGTAGTACTCCACCAGGTCCGGCCGACCCATCAGCGGCGTGTGCACCGAGTAGAACGACAGGTAGGCAAGGAAGGGCTTGTCCTTGTTCTGCGTGATGAACTGCGCGGTTTCATTCGCCAAGACCGCGGGCAGGTGTTCGCCCTTGGCGATGTGGTCGAGGTTGGGCATGCCGGTGAAGGGCGCGAAGTACTTGCCCCCGCCGTAGGGCCCGCCGGCGTGGTGCCCGCCCTTGTTGATATCAAAGCCTTGATCGGTGGGATAAAAGCCTTCGCCGCCGAGGTGCCACTTGCCGGCGAAGAAGGTGGCGTATCCCTGCTGCTTCAAAGCCTCGGCGAGCGTGACTTCTTCGAGTGGCAACTGCGGGAGGTAGTCGGCTGGGATGAGCGGGCGGTCCCACTTGCTTTTGCCGGCCGCGATCTCTTTGAGGATGGCTGAGCCTTGGGGCCCGCCGAAAAAGTCGGTGGTGTGCAGTCGGCCGGGGTACTTGCCGGTCATGATCGCGGCGCGGGTGGGCGAGCAGACCGGGCAGGCGGCGTAGCCATGGGTGAAGGCCATGCCGGTGGCGGCGAGCTTGTCGATGTTGGGTGTTTCGTAGAAGGTCGAGCCGTTGTAGCCGGTGTCCTTCCAGCCGTAGTCGTCGACGAGGAAGAAGACGATGTTCAGCGGCTTGGCGTTGTCGGTCGGCGCAGCGGAGCAGGCAGGGGACAGCAGCAGGGCGAATAAGGCCAGCAGCATCAGCGGGGTCCATCGGTTCATGTCGGCCTCCAGGTCGTGAAGTGTCGGCTCGTGAAGATCGGCCCGGGGTCCGTGCGACTTGGGCCAAGTGTCACGCTACAATCTACACCCGAGCGACGCCCCGCGGCGCCTGGTTGTCACACGATTCCACGGAAGGAACCGACCTGTTATGAGCTACCTGATTCCCATGGTGATCGAAAAGTCCGGCCGGGGCGAACGCGCCTACGACATCTACTCGCGGCTACTTAAGGACCGCATCATCTTCATGAACGGCCCGGTGACCGACGAGATGACTTCCGTCGCCACGGCACAGCTCTTATTCCTCAGTAACGAGGACCCCGAGGCCGACATCCACGTTTACGTCAACTCGCCCGGCGGCAGCGTCAGCGCGGGGCTGGCGATTTATGACACGATGCAGTTCATTCGGCCGCAGGTGGCGACGTACTGCATCGGCATGGCCGCGTCGATGGGCTCGATCCTCCTCATGGGCGGCGCCAAAGGCAAGCGCTTTGTCCTGCCTAACTCCAAGGTCCTGCTGCACCAGCCGCTCCTGGGCGGTTATCGGCAGGGCCAGGCCACGGACCTGGCCATCGAAGCCAAGGAAATGCTCAAGACCCGCGACCGGCTGTACAAGATCATCCAGCACCACACCGGCCAGGAGTACGACAAGATCAAGCGCGACTGCGAGCGCGACTACTGGCTGGATGCCGAGGAGTCCGTGCAGTATGGCTGCGCCGACCAGGTCCTCGTGCACCTGCCCGAGGGCATCGCCGGCTCGCCGTCGAAAGACAAGGATGACGACTAAGCAGCGGCTATTGATGATCACGCGAAGCCCACGCCGTCACGGCGTGGGCTTCTGTCTGTTGCTGTTGATGGGGTTGCTGTCGCTTTCCGCCTGCGGTCAGCAGCGGAGCTTCAGCAACGAGAACGACAAGCTCCGCGAGAAGAACCTCAAGCTCGAGCAGGACATCACTCTGTTGCAGGACCAACTCGCGCTGCGCGAGGGCGAACTGCATGCGATCCGTGATCAGAACGAGAACCGTGCGCAGCCGATCGAAGGCGTTGAGCCGCCGCGGCTGGCGGGCATCGTGCTCGGGCTCTACTCCGGGCCCATCGACCTCGACGGTGACGCGAAGTACGACGCGCTGCGAGTCTACGTCCGCCCGGTCGATCAGCACAGCAGGCAGATCACCGCCGAGGGCACCGCGCGTGTCCGCCTGATCGTCACGCCTGCCGAGGGCGATCCGCAGACGATCCTCGACCAGCGCTACGACACGAAAGCGTTTCACGAGAGCTACCGCGACGGCGTCACCGGCACGCACTACGCCCTGGCCGCCGACCTGCCCGCCGAGGTGCCGATCGAGGCGACTTTGCACGTCACGCTGACCGACGCGGCGACCGGCCGCAGCTTCATCGCGCAAAAGCAGGTGACGCTCATCAGAGCACGAAGCGTCAGCGAGTGACCGAAGTGACAGCGATCGGGTCACTCGCGGACGCTTCGTGCTCTGATGAATCCGCTGCGTTACCCTATCCCCACCATGACCACCGCCACGCTACTCATCGCCTGCGACGACCGGCCCGGGCTCGTCTCCACCTTCGCCCAGTTCATCGCCGCTAACGGCGGAAACATCCTCGACGCCGACCAGCACACCGAGAACGACACCGGCCGATTCTTCATGCGACTGGTCTTCGACACCGCCACGTTTGCCCTCGATGAAGACGCCTCCCGCCGGGCCCTCGACGGCCTCGGCCGCAACATCAACAACATGAGCTGGCAACTGTTCATGCAACACCGCCAGCCGCGCATGGCCCTGCTGTGCTCGAAGACCGCCCACTGCGTGTACGACCTGCTCATGCGTTACGCGATGGGCGACCTGCCGTGTGAGATCGCGGTGGTGATCTCCAACCACGAAGACCTGCGCAGCGTGGCCGAGCACTTCGGCGTGCGCTTTGAGTACGTGCCGGTCCCCGAAGATAAACAGCTCGCCGAGCGTCGGCATGAAGAACTGCTGCAAGAACTCGGGGTCGATCTGGTGGTGCTCGCGCGTTACATGCAGGTCGTCAGCCCGGGCTTCTGCCAGCGCTGGGCGGGGCGATGCATCAATATCCATCACAGCTTTTTGCCCGCGTTTGTGGGGGCTCGGCCGTACCACCAAGCCTTTGAGCGCGGCGTCAAGATCATCGGCGCCACCGCCCACTACGTCACGGCGGACCTGGACCAAGGCCCGATCATCGAACAAGACATCGCCCACGTCGGCCACCACACGTCGGTCAAAGAACTGACACGATTAGGCCGAGACGTCGAACGGCAGGTGCTGGCCAGGGCGGTACGCTGGCACCTGGAACGGCGGATTATTATTCACGGGAATCGGACGGTGGTGTTTGCGTGAAAAATGTAGGCCGGGCTTTAGCCCGGCGAGGGTGCTCTTGTGTGTTGCCGGGCTTTAGCCCGGCCTACATCACACCTTCGCGCGCAGGGATTCGATCAGCGTCTCATACGCCACCGTCTCCTCGCGCACCTGCTTCACGAAGTCGTTGTCTTCGATCGTGCCCGCCACGGCTTCGCGCTCCTCGTCGTCGTCAAACGTCGTCTGGCGGAAGGGGTTTTCGAAGTCTTTGGCCCGTGAGGTGTACACCTGGTCGCGGATGTAGCGCTGGATGTTGATCGATTCATCTAAAGCCCGGGCCCAGAGGTCGGCGGTGATGTCGTTGCCCAGCAGCATCCGCAGGACCGCCAGCGCGTGCTGCTGTTTCTGTTTCGGATACCGCGACCACAGGCGGTCGTACTCGCCATGGATTGTGTCCCAGCCCCCGGATATTTTCCCCGAGACGATCTTGGCTCTTAATTCACCGACATCGCTCGTCAGCATCAATTGCCCGCCCATGTTGGTCCACTTGGTTTGCCGTGGGGCCTGGCCCAGGTCATCGAGCATGGACTTGAGCGTTGAGCCGGCGTGGGTTTGCAGGTAGTCGATGAGGTTGCGCACGGCATAGTGCAGCAGCATCTGCCGATACGCGGCGTAGGCGCGGGCGGGGTTGCGGAGGATGGCCGGTCGTCGACCGTGCTCGAAGTCGTCGGCGGTGACGGCGGTGTCGGTGAGCCTTGCATCGTTTTTTTTCAAGGCAATATGGCCCGCGGCAAGTTCAACGCCAAGGGCTCGGCCGGTGTAGTGCGCGAGCAGATCCAGGCCGGCGATGATCTCTTCGACGGTGTCGGGCGCGAGAGCCTCAAACTCGATGTGCTGGGTCTTGCGTTTGCGTTTGTCGCGTTTGGCGTACTTGGCGGAGTTTCGCGCCAGGGCGTACATGTTGTGCGTCCACCAGTACGCGGGCATCACCAGCAGCCGATCGTGGGCGACGTCGTTACTCACCAGCGCAAAGGGCAGCTTGATATTCATCTCGCTGGGGTAGTCGCCCTTGGCGAGCAGGCAGTAGCTGGCGAAGCGCGAGGTGTGCTTGATCGTCGTGCACAGGCCCGGCCAGAAGCCGCGCCCCGCAACGACTTCACCGTCATTCGCGCGGCTGTTGTGGTTGCTGCCGATGGTCGCGCCGGCGGCGAGGTTGGACTGGCCCATGACCAAAGCGGCGACGAGGAAGGAGTTGTTGTGGTGCTGCTCGTGGGCGGGGAAGATGAGGTTGTTCAGGAGTTCGCAGCAGGAAACGGTAGAGTTGTCGCCGAGCACGGAGTGGATCAGCCGAGCGCCGTACTTGAGCGTGCTGTTGTCGCCCATGACAAAGCGCACAGCCTTGCAGCCATAGAAGACTCGGCAGCCGTAGCCGATGATGCCGTTAACGAGTTCAACGCCTTCGCCGATCTGCGAGGGTTCGTCAAAGGCCGAGTGGATGGTGAGGTTCTTGAGTTTGTTGGCGCCCTTGATGTAGGCGGCCGAGCCGATCTTACAGTCCTTGATGATTCGGCAGGACTTGATAACGGACTGGGCGCCGACGGTGCCGTAGTACCCGCGTTTGGCGTCGAACTGGCTCTGGGTGATTTGTTTGAGTCGGTCCATGAGCGGCTTGTCGCCGCGGAACTTGGCCCAGAGGTAGGCGTCGGCGGGGATCAGGCCGTCGAAGGGCAGGATGGAGCGTCCGCCGGCCTCGTTCATGAGGTCAAGCCAGATGCGGACCTCTTCGGGCTCGCGTTCCTTGATGATGCCGTTGCCGAACTTGGCGTGGGCGCTGGTGTGCATCTCGTCGATGGACTGGAGGATGCAGTGCTCGCCGATGATGTAGTGCGAGAGGTAGGGGACGTTGTGGATGGCCGCGTTGTCGCCGACGTCGCAGTGGATCAGCCGGGAGTTGGTGATGCCTGCGGGCACGTGCAGGTCGTGGTGCGTGAGCATGACCTTCTCGAGCCGGCCGATACGGACCAGGCCCGCGAACTCGCAGTTGACGATCGACTTGGCGCGGAAGGGGTCGGTGACACGGACGCGGTCCCAGTCCTCGGCGTTGTTGCCGTTCTTGACCAGCACCTCCAACTCATCAGCCCGCAGCCGGCGGTAGCGCTCGGGGTTGTGGCCCAACTGCTGGTTGCGCAGGTAAAACTCGTCGCAGCCGCTGGGCAAGTCCTCCGGTTGGAGGAAACGGTGCGAGAAGTCGTCGGCAGAGGTGAGCTTGATCGGGCCCATGGGTTTATTGTCGTCTTTTTCAGTCCTTGATGCACAAGGAATGGGGGCGTGTTTGTGCCACGGATGCACACGGATCAACACGGATGAAAACAAACGACAAAGAGTTCATTCGTTTGATATCCGTGTCCATCCGTGTGTATCCGTGGCAACAAGTTATTTCACACTCCGACGGCGCAGCCAGTTGAGTTCCTCGGCCTTGCTGAACCACGCCACGCCCAGCACCACCGCGCCGCCGATCATCACCATCGCAATCAAGAGGCCCGTCGACGTCCACCACGGCAACTTCTCGGGATGCGTCAAG
>JBGSTE010000495.1:0-6420 GCA_041736655.1 Phycisphaeraceae bacterium
ACGCGCTCTACGGCGCGATCCTGGTCTTTGGCACGCTGCTTGTTTTTCTCAACTGGCGCGCGGCGATGTGGGTCGGCGTCGGGCTGGTCACCGCGATCTGCGGCACGCTCATCCTCATGGCCGCGTTCGACATCACACTCAACCTGCTGACGATGTTCGGGCTGATCGTCGTGCTCGGGCTGCTGGTGGATGACGCCATCGTCGTCGCGGAAAATATCCAGTCACATCACGACGAATCGGGCGAGAACCCCACCCGGTCGGCCATCAGCGGTACCAACGAAGTCTTCTGGCCGGTGATCGCGACGGTCCTGACCAGTATCGTCGCGTTTCTGCCGCTGACCTTCATCAAGGGGCAGATCGGCACGCTGTTGGGCGCGCTGCCGATGGTCGTCGCCTGCGCGCTGGCGATGTCGCTCATCGAATCGCTGCTCATCCTGCCGGCCCACATGGGCCACTCGCTTTCCAAGCGCGACAAGGCAAAACCCAATGCTTTATCGCGACTGCTCATGCGGTACGAAACCTGGCGCGACCACCTGCTGATGAACCGGATCATCCCCGCCTTCGGCCTGATGCAGGGGGCGCTGTTGCGGACACGCTACTTCACCATCGCGATCGCCATGACGCTGCTGATCGTCTCCGTCGGCATGGTCGCCGGTGAACGGCTGCGTTTCGTGTTCATGCCCCAGGATGATGCCGAGTCGTTCGTCATCGACGTGCGGATGCCCATCGGTACGCCGGTGGATGCGACGCGCGACGTGGTCCGGCGGATCGAGCAGGCCGTGCTCGCTGAAGACGAGGTGCTGTCGATGGAGTCGCTCATCGGCGGCAGCAGCAACCTCGACACCGGCCGATCCAACGCCCCCGCTTCGCACGTCGCCCAGGTCTTTGTCGAGCTCAAGCCCGTCGACGCCCGCGAGCGCACCAGCCCCGAGGTCACCAGCGCCATCCGCAAGGCCCTGCAAGGCAAAATCGACGATGTCGAGCGCATCTCCTACATGCAGCAGTCCGGCGGCCCGGGCGGCGCGGACGTCACCATCCGCCTCATCAGCTCCGACCCCGAGGTTCTGCAGAAGGCCACCGACGACGTCAAGAAGCTGCTGATGACGTATGACCAGCTCTACGACATCGCCGACGACTCGAACCGCGGCCAGGCCGAGCGGAAGGTCTTCGTCCACCCCGACGCCGCAAGCGTAGGCATGAACAACCAGCAGATCAACACGCAGCTTCGTGGGTTTCTCTTTGGCCTGGAGGCCCACACCTTCGCCGAGCGTGAAGAAGACATCGATGTGCGTGTACGGATCGACGAGGACACGCGCGGCTCGCTGGCGCAGGTGATGAGCACGTGGCTGGTCGATCCGCAGGGAAGGCCTGTGCCGATGCGCGAGCTTGTCTCGATTACAGACAGCTCGACCTACGCGAGCATCAACCGCGTCGATCGCCAGCGCGCGGTGACCGTCACCGCCGTCGCCGACGCCGCCGCCAGCCCCGAACAGATCGTCGCCGAGATCAAGTCGCCGCCGAAGGACGACAAAAATCAGGTCCTCGAGGACAAGAATGGCAACCCCCTGCCGTCCAGGATCGAGTTGATCCAGCAGAAGTACCCGGGCCTGGAGATCAGCTTCGCCGGCCGACAGGAACAGATGTCCGACGCCTTCGGCTCGCTGCCCTACGGCTTCCTCGCGGCGATGCTGATGATCTACGTCATCCTCGCCTGGCTGTTCCAGAGCTACTTCCAGCCGCTGATCGTCATGAGCGTCATCCCCTTCGCCAGCATCGGCCTGATCTGGGGACACCTGCTCATGGGCTACGACCTGACCTTCCTCTCGCTCATCGGCTTCGTCGCGCTGTCGGGTATCGTCGTCAACGACTCACTCATCCTCGTCCAGTTCTTCAACATGAAGCGCGGCGAGGGCATGAGCGTGTACGACTCGCTCGTCGCCGCCGGCATGGCCCGCTTCCGCGCGATCATGCTCACCACCATCACCACCGTGCTGGGCCTGACGCCGCTGATCCTCGAAACCTCCTTCCAGGCCCGCTTCCTCATCCCGATGGCCATCAGTATCGCCGCCGGCCTGCTGAGCGCGACGATCATGGTGCTCGTCGTCCTGCCCTGCCTCATGCTCGCCTTCGACGACCTGAAGCGCGTGCTCTACTTCCTCTGGCACGGCGAGAAACGCCCGGCCGACTTCAAGCCCGAGGGCACGTACGCAGGCGCGGTGGAGACGGCATAGCATGTGCATCCTACGTAATCAGACCATTCTGACGAGAATCCTGAACTTCTTGCTGCTTGTATTAGTGCTGGGAGCGTGCGACAAAAAAGATGCTGACGTTCTTAAGGAACAAGGAATCGACATGCAACCGTTTTTGCCGGGACAAGTATGGAAGTATGAGACAAGAGAAGGAGAAGAAGATTCCCGGATTATCATCTGCCTGGTCGAGGAAGATCCAAAGTTAGGTCAGATCGTCCACATCCACGTCGCCAATGTACGAATGAAGAACAAATCGGCCCCTAACGGTTTCACTTCGACCATCTGGCACATGCCCTATGACGCGGACGCTCTGCGCGATTGTCTTGTCGAGCTAGAGCAATCGAATACAGAAACGCCTCCATATCAAGACGGATATCGTCTGTGGCGTGAGGCTTTTGATAAGAGTGAAGGCGGCATATGGACTATTCCTGTCTCCGAGTCCATCTCCACGATGGAAACAATGATGAGTAATTAAGATCAGACCGCTAATCAAAATGGAACAAACATGTCATCATTCACTTCAAAACTTATAACTCTATTGGCTTGCTTGTCAGTCTTGTTGGGCTGCAATCGTGCCGATTTGATCGATGAACCTCATCCCGACGCCGAGGGCTTCGTCTCCATCTTCAACGGCAAAGACCTCACCGGCTGGACGCCCAAGATCGCCGGCGAAGAGCTCGGCGTGAATTACAAAGACACCTTCGTCGTCGAAGACGGCATCCTCAAGGTCAAGTACGACAAGTACGAGCAATTCGACGGTAAGTTCGGCCACATCTTTTACGACAAGTCCTACAGCAGCTACATCCTGCGGATGGACTACCGCTTCATGGTCCAGGGCCAATGCCCAGGCTCACCGAATTACGCTTGGATCAATTCAGGCGTCATGCTCCACAGCCAATCGGCGGCCTCGATGTCGCTCGCCCAGCAGTTCCCCACCTCTGTCGAATGCCAGACGCTCGGCCTGCCGATCGGCGACGAACAAAAGCGCACCACCGCCAACGTCTGCACGCCCGGCACGCTTGTCTTTTATGAAGACAAACTCGACCGCAGACACTGCATCAACTCGACATCGCCGACGTTTTATGGCGACCAGTGGATCGCGCTGGAGATCCAAGTGCACGGCAATGACAAGATGATCTTCCGTATCAACGGCCAGCAGGTCTTTGAACTCGAAAAACCCCAACTCGACGCGCAAGACCCGCGTGATGACAACTCCGCCCAAAAACTGATCGATGCCCTTGGCGGGAAGACCCTGCTCAGCGAAGGATACATCGCGCTGCAGGCTGAGGGAGCGCCAGTCCAGTTCCGCAACATCCGGATCAAGGTGCTGGATCGCCAGGCGTCCGCGTCCTGGCCTTGATGCAATTCAGGAGGCGTAGCGCCGGAGGACCGCCCGCGTCGGGTACAATCATGCCCATCTCCTGGAGAACCCTCATGCTCAAGCCCACCTGCTTCCTTTGGTCCTTATTCGCTACGCTGCTGTTCCTCGCCGGCTGTTCGCAGGTGCCGGGCCAGACGCTCGCCTCGGCCGACGACGATGACAAGGCCACGGACGACGGCTTCGTCACCCTCTTCAACGGCAAGGACCTCGAGGGCTGGACACCCAAGATCAAGGGACTCGAACTGGGCGAAGACCCCAAGCAGACCTTCCGCGTCAAGGACGGCGTGATCCAGGTCAACTACGACAAGTACGACAAGTTCGACCGGCAGTTCGGGCACCTTTTTTACAACACGCCCTACGCCAGCTACATCCTCCGGCTTGAGTACCGCTTCATCGGCGAGAAGCAGATCGACGACAACCCCGGCGCGTGGGCCTACATGAACTCCGGCGTCATGATGCACGGCCAGGACCCCAAGACCATGGGCAAGGACCAGGACTTCCCCGACTCGATGGAGGTTCAACTCCTGGGCCAGGCCGAAGCTGTTGAAGCTGAACGCTCCACCGCAAACCTCTGTACGCCCGGCACGCACTTTGTACAGAACGACAAGCTCATCAAGGCCCACTGCAACACCTCCAGCAGCAAGACCTACCGCGGCGAGCAGTGGGTCAAGCTCGAAATCGAAGTCCACGGCAGCAAGAAAATCATCCACCGCGTCAACGGCGAAACCGTCTTTGAATACGAACAGCCACAACTCAACGACGGCACACTGCTGGAAAAAGGCAGCATCTCCCTGCAATCCGAGAGCCACCCCTGCGAGTTCCGCAATATCCAGATCAAGGTGCTGGAGGAATAAGGGTTATCCGTCGATGCACGAGCGGATAGAATGAGGCCATGTCGTCTGCAAGCCGATACATCCCGCACTACACCGTCGCCGACTACGAGCAGTGGGAAGGCAACTGGGAGCTATGGGATGGTCACGCGATCGCGATGTCGCCCGCACCAAACGTTCAGCACCAACGCGTTGCAAGGAATCTCTTTTTAGCGATTCAACAAAGCCTCAGCGATAACGAAGCCTGCCACTGCGAACTGCTTTACGAAGTTGATTGGCGTGTCAAGCAGGACACCGTCGTTCGGCCTGATCTTGTCTTGTCCTGCGAACCCATCGCTGGTAACTGGCTCGATCACGCGCCGAGCCTGATCGCCGAGGTGCTTTCGCCTTCGACCCGAAGCCACGACCTGACGTACAAGCGTGAGTTGTATGCGCGGGAGGGCGTCAGGCACTACCTGATTGTCGACCCTGAAAATAAAACGATCGAGCCGTTGTTGCTTGAGCGAGGAAACTATTCGTCACGGCACTCAGCAGATGGATCGGTTTTGATGTTTGATCTGCATGACGGATGCCGAATCGCGGTCGATCCTGCGGGGCTTTGGAAGTAGTTCGTTTGCCGTGAAATTCAAATAAATTGAATCATCACCTGGCATGAGCGTCTTCATGAATCAGCGCTGGTAAATCGGCAGGTAGTGGTAGCGGACGCTCAGCGCGAGGATGGCCAGGGAGGTCGCGTAGACGGGGTCGGTTTCCTGCGAG
The DNA here is from genome assembly GCA_041736655.1 of Phycisphaeraceae bacterium. Taxonomy (GTDB): domain Bacteria; phylum Planctomycetota; class Phycisphaerae; order Phycisphaerales; family Phycisphaeraceae; genus JAHQVV01. The sequence continues at coordinate 5,220 of JBGSTE010000495.1, forward strand.
GCACCGGCCCAAGAGCCGTCGCTGCGTTGCAGGCGCGAGAGGGTGTCCCAGATGCGCTGGGCGGCGTGGTCGCCGTGGTCTTTGCCGGTCTGGTCCATGCCGATGGCGTAGTAGTACGAGCCGTAGTAGAACCACTGTTCGTTGGGTTGTGGCCCCAGGTCGCGCAGGAATTTTGCGGCCCCGAGGACCTTTTCGTGTTCGTAGCGCCCGCAGACCTGCATGGCCAGCAGGCCCGCGGCGGTGGTGGCGTAGCGCGGCTGCTGGCCGGGCTCGTAGCCGAAGCCCCCGGCGTTGTTGCTCGTCTGCATGTAGGAGCGTTCGAGGTAGGCCACGGCATCGTCGATGGCCTGGGTGGGGACGTCGATGCCGGCGGCTTTGCTGGCGCGCAGGGCCATGACCTGCCAGACGGTCACGGACAGGTCCGAGTCGGTGGAGCTCGGCTCGTAGCGCCAGCCGCCGTGATAGTGGCTGCCGCGTTTGTTGACGGCCTGGGCCTTGAGGATCAGGCTGATCGCGCGCTCGGCGCGATCGCGGATGACGCGGTCCTGTTGCTCGTCGATGCCCATCCCCAGCATTTCGCAGAGCATCAGCGCTGTGATCCCGTGGCCGTACATGCGTGAGTTGTCGGCCTGGCCGAAGTAGCCCTCGGGCGTGAGTCGCTCCTGATCGAGGATATAGCGCAGCGCATCGCGGAGGACCTTGCCCTGCGGGGTGAGGTCGGTGGGCTGGTGGCCGACGGCGGTGAAGGCCATGATGGCCAGCGAGGTGGTCGCGGTCGGGTAGCGCAGCCCGTTCGCGATCGAGCCGTCGTCGTTGACGCGTGCGGTGAGGTAGGCGATGCCGCGATCGATCGAGCGGGCGACGTCGTTTGAGCTGGGCAGTTGCGCTGAGGCGGAAGAACAGAACATCAGCAGAGCAAAAAAACTCAGGCAAAGCAAGAGAAATGGGCGGTTGCGGTGTGGGTTGTTACTCATCCTGCGTCTCCCTGGATTTTCGGGCGATAGCGCGGAAGTAGGCGTCGACCTGATCGAGGTACTCGGCCGGGGCGCGTTGGCGCTGGCCACGGCTGAGGTCTTCGACGATGCGTGGCGGCAGGTCGCCCCAGTTGCGTCGGCCATCGTCCTTGCCATCGGCAAGCGCGTCGGCGTCGAAGTCGCTGTCGGAGGTGTTGCCGTGGCCTTCGCCGGACTGTGTGCCGGGC
>JBGSTE010000502.1:0-3324 GCA_041736655.1 Phycisphaeraceae bacterium
GCCCTCGTGCAGCACCGCGATCTTGTCCGCCATCGACAACGCCTCGTGCTGGTCGTGCGTCACGTACACCCCCGTGATCCCCGACGCCTTGCAGATATCCCGGATCTGCTGACGCATCTCCAGCCGCAGCTTCGCGTCCAGATTCGACAAAGGCTCATCCAGCAGCAGCACCCGCGGCCGAATCACCAGCGCCCGCGCCAACGCCACCCGCTGCTGCTGACCCCCCGACAACTGATTGATCTTCCGCTGCGCATACGCCGACAACTGCGCGTTGGCCAGCGCCTCGTCCACCCGCCGCTCCATCTCCGCCTTGCCGATCTTCCGAACCTCCAGCCCGAAACGCACGTTCTGACGCACCGTCATATGCGGCCACAGCGCATAACCCTGAAACACCATCCCCGTGTCACGCTGGTTCGCCGGCATCCACGTGACATCATCGCCCCCAAACCGGATCTGCCCCGACGTCGGCTCGGCAAAACCCGCAATCATCCGCAACAGCGTCGTCTTCCCGCAGCCCGAAGGACCCAGCAGAAAAAACAACTCCCCCGCCGCGATCTCAAGGTCAATCGCATCCACCGCGGTCGTCTCACCAAACCGCTTCGTCAGTGCCCGCAAAGTAATCGGCGTCATGTGGGCCACAGCGTAACGGGGATGCCCTCAAGGGTCTACAACCCCCCTACCCAAGGCCAGCCCGCTTCAGCGGGAGGGTCCCCCCATCCCCCATCCCAACGACTCCTATAATCGGAATCACTGGCTTCCCAGCGTTTTCTACAAGCCCCACCCCCAGCGCGCACAAAAAAACCACCCCCGCCCCAAGGCCGAGGGCGGTTCACCGCCCGTTCCGCTAGTTCCGCCCGATCCCCCCGATCCCCCGGCCGCCCGTTCCCAACCCTCACCCCCAACACACGGATCAGGGGGACAGGCATTCCTGCCTGTCATCCAGCCGCAGGCCTCAGACCACTCGGCTTCACGAAACCGAATGGCACCCTGCTTACAAGACCTTCAATTCAAAACCCAACCCCAACCCCCGCGCGCGCAAAAACAACACCCACAGCGTCAACTCCCACAACCCCAAGCCCTACCAACCTTTCGACAAACGAAAAGCCCCACAACTCCAAACCCCACCCGCTCAAATCGCACCAACCGCGCGCAAGTCTTCAGCTATCAGCCTTCAGCTATCAGCAATCAGCAGTCAGCAATCAAAAACCTCCCCCGAAGCCCACGGCGTGCCCGCTTTGGGGCATGCCGTGGGGTCCGAACCCACAAAAATCCCAAACCCACGCTTGGGATTGAAACACCCAACAGTACAATACCCCCATGCCCGTGATGAACCCATCACATCCCGCCCGCCACACCGCAAGCCCGTGCGCCAGCGAGCCACAACCAACCCCCGATGAGCCCCAAGCAATAACCGCCGCGTCACCACGCGGGGGCGAGCCGACAACCCACCGACAATCCAGCCCCGTTCAAAAAAACTTGGAACATCCCTGCGATGACCCTCTTCGGACAGCGCCTTCCGGGGGTTGCAAAGCCGCCATCCCAGCTATCAGCCGCCGAAACGACTCCCGACCCCTTTTTCGACCCAAGAATTCTATTCCGTGTCTATCCTATTCGAGGTGTTAGCACGCCGCCGTGGGCACGTACACGCCAGCAGGGCCAACCCCATCAAGCTGGCGGATGTGGGTTCAGGAACTTGGAAAATGTAGATCGCTTGATCGCTCGCACTGCCGGTGTCTCTTGAGACAAGCGCATACGAGTCGTTTAGGTAAACTTCGCCATCAAAGAAAGTGATACCCAGGTTTAATATTGCAGTGATCTGTCCTGTTTGGGTATCGAACAGATACGCTTGTTCAGGTGGGCTTCCGTTGCCTGCCGCGAGCGCAAGCAATTGGTCGTTATGCGTGTCCAGGTCTCGCCCGAAGTCTGCTTGTGCTACAACCGGATTGGTTGCAAGAACACCTTTGCTTTGTCCGCTCTGGCGGTCATAGACAAACACTCCACCGCTGCTTTGTGGGGCACCAGCCGCTTCGTACCAGATCGCACCAACTAGCGCATTTGAGTCGGAGAGCGCGACGTCAATGCCGAACAGGTCTGCCTCGTTCCCGCTGAATGTGCGGATGATCTGGCCTGTCGTGGAATCAAAAAGGTGGGCGTTGCCGTTGTTGGAGCCGACCAGAAACTGGTTGCCGTCAAGGTCAAGCGAGAGGCCAAAGTTTGAGTCTTCGGAAGGTGTCGGTTCTATGATCCGAGCGATCTGCTGGCCGGTGTTCAGGTCAAACAGGTAGGCGGCACCCGCCATAGGAACGCCTGCGGATTCCCGACTGGCACCGACAACTAGACGATCGCCATCGAGGTCCAAGGTCACACCGAAGTATGGTGAACTCGACCCCATGCCTGTGGGCTGGAAGTGCTGGAAGAATTGGCCGGTGCTGAGGTCATACAGATCTACGTATCCGGTGCCACTGCTCGGCGACCCGATCGCGAGGATGTTGCCTTGCACGGCAAGGCCCGATCCGAATCGTCCTCGACTTTGACCCACATTAGCACTTGACAGGATCGTGGGGTTTGCTGAGAGGTTGTTGATGTCGTAGATGTACACACGGCCTGCACCATCACTTGGGCTGCCCACAATGATGCGGTCGCCCGCCATTGTCATCGTCCATCCGAATTGTGGATTGCTGTCGGAGCCGGTGTATGGGATCACATCGAATGGTGTCAGTATTTGTGTTTGAGTCGATCCGCCTGCTTGCCACACAGGCATCACTGACAGACACGTAAACATCGCGATAGTGAAAATCACTAAATTAATTCGAGTCCGAACAAAATACATAGATTACTCCATCGCTTAGCGCAGTAAGTGGTAGTTTGAGGTTCCCCACTCCCAGTGGGCGCGGGAGGGGTACAGGGATTGTAGTCAGGCGGCGTTCTTCATGGGCTCGGGGTTGTGGTGCCGCTCGAACTCATCGGGGCTCTGGTAGCACAGGGTCGAGTGCAGGCGTCTTGGGTTGTAATCTGACATTTCCCATATGGAGCAGCACCAAGCCGCTCCGGGTGTTCTTTACCGTACATAAGATACCCCCCCCCCGTCGGCATTCAATCCCTTTCCGATGCGTTTCCCTGGAAATACGCCTTTGTGGCTATGTTGCTGCGCTGTTGTTCGCTGAGGCAGAAAAAGGGAGAGGCAGAAAAGAAACTATGAAAGCCGGGTCTCCCGGCGGGCGGTAGCGGGATCACGTTGTGTCCCATACAACGCTCGTTGTAAAGACCACCTCTTACCCAAGGAGACCCGACATGCAAGATTCTACCGCCCCCGGAAGTTTTTCC
>JBGSTE010000506.1:0-8327 GCA_041736655.1 Phycisphaeraceae bacterium
TGAAAAACCCTGGCGGCTGATCGGCGGCCACGCACGCACGGACCGCGCCCGCGACGTTGGCGTGTGCACCGCCTGGCCTGGTATGCATCACGCCCCAAGGACGTGCCCCGGCGCTGCCTCATTTACATTCGGCACAGCCGCTGCGACGCCGTCGCTGGCGAAGCCCCGCCGGCAACAACCGCCAGGGCAAAACTCAGGATGTCTTGGGAAGACTGCGAAGGAGGGAAGTTAGGAGGGACAAAAATAACGTTGGGTATGGCTTCCTCAGCAATCGCCCGTTCAAATTGTCTAACTCAATCTTATCGTCTCATCGCCAAAGTCAAAGCTTTTTCTGCAGCAATTCAACAAAATTTTATCGTCGGCCGTTTGTTCAAAAGCGAAGTGCCTGCCATTGCCCCGGTTTATTCAAGCCCAAAGTTGTAACGAGGACTACTTGCCAACCACGTCAACCAGGTACGCCCACTTGTTGATGTGTGGCGACTGATCACGGAAAAACATCAGCGGCGCATAGGTCGTTGGCTCGTTGGTCAGGTTTTCATCGATGCATTTCCGCGCCGCCTTGGCATAGATCGAGTCGGGGTGTTCCTCGATCAGTTTCTGCAGCGTCTGGGTCGTGAAACTCTGGGCACAGGCCTTGCGGTACTGTTCACCGACCGTGATCTCCTTTGCAATGCCGGGTTTACTCAGCCACGTCTGAATCTTCTCGGCCGCCTTGTCGAACGCCGGGATCCCGCTAAGTAGGGGCGTTGCCTCCTGGAGCCTTGCGTGTGCGCCGTAGACATCGCCGGCCGTGGCGAACTCTTCGATGCCCGTCAGCCACCAGTCGACCTCGGCGTTAATGCGCGCAAGCAGGTAGCGCTGGATCGCAAGCTGGAACTTGTCTTCCGTCATCTCCTGCACCTTGAGCGTCGCGTAGGCCTTGGCGTACTGCTGTTGCTGCAGCGCGTCGTAGGCGGTGATGAGTAGGGGCAGTTGCAGGTCGCTCTTGGTCACGCCGGGGGGCAGGAACAACTCGTTGCGATATTCCTGACAGGCGTGTTTGAACGCATCGTCGTAGTAATACATGCTGGTATAGACGCCCTCGACTCGGCCGGGGCCGACGGCGTTTCGCATCGAACGGTAAAGCGGACCGGTGTGGCCCCCGCCGTAGCTCAGGCCTCGGATGTAGTGCCAGCCGCTCTGCCCGCCGCCAGCCCCTTCTGAACGCACAGGCGTGCCAAAGCGGCTGGCGCGGGCGCCGAGCCCTTCCTTGCCGGGCACGGTGGAGCTGTGTCCACTGGCCCGGCCTTCCTTGCGGTCGATCGAGTGATCCCGGGCGCACGCGGTCGTCACCGGATTGGCCACCCACGCGTTGGCACCGGTCAGCATCCGCACCTTGTTGGCGTACATCGTGAACGACGCTTCTTCCACATCGATCTGGATGCAATTCTTGGCGTTGATCATCAGCACGGGCTTACTCTCGCGCGGGCCGACCGTCTGGGCCAGCACGATCGACTGCTCCATCAACAGCAGCCGATCCACCGTCGTGTGCGGCTGATCGAGCCTGGGGAATGCAATGCCCGTCGGCGAAAGCACGCCAACCGTCGGGTCGATCTCCACGCCCGCCTGCTTCCTGGCCTTATCCAACTGCTCCGCCAGGCGGCCAGCTTTGACCCGGGCGCTCTTGACCGTCTTGTCCGTGATCGACTCGGCCTTGATGATCAGCATCTCGCCGACCTGATCGATCGGATCGAGAAACTGCTTCTGAAAGTCAAACTGATCCGAGCCGCCGAGTGTCCAGAACACCCACAGCCTGCGGGCCTCGGCGATCTGCTGCATGCCCTTGTCCGACAACGCCGAGAATCGCACGCGATAGGCGTCCGGCAGATACGCGCTCAGTGCGTCGAGGTACTCCGTCTCGGCCTGTACATACTGCTGCTCAAGGCCCGCCAGCGCATCCAGAGGAGTGTCCGCTACCGCTTGTGCATGAGCCGAAGACACCAGCAGGAACAAGCAGAGGATTGCTGCAAACAAGCGATCAAGAAGGGTAGTGGGCATTGACAATGTTCCATGACAAGTTTGCGTGGGATTGCGGCGTGCGCTGGGCAGCGGGGTGCCACGCTCAGCCGCCGGCGATCGCCGGGGTGTCGGCCGATCGTGGCGTGACTACTTTAACATCCGCGGCTCTGGACAAGAAGGAAAAAATGCACGCGATTAGAGATCGCCCGGTTTTTCGCCGGGTTGATGCCCATCGGGTGACTGCTGTAATCCATTCGTTAGAGTGCTCGCCCCTCAGGCGATTGGCTGGCAAGCAACTGTACTTACCCGTTACTAAATCCCCGCGCCGATATCCAGGTGCCCGGCAAACTCTCTGAGCCGTTGATCGATATCCGACCGATCGATCTCCGCCAGGCGCTGGGTCGAGAACTTTTCGATCGTGTAGCTGGCGACGACCGTGCCGTAGGCCATCGCCCGTTTGATCGCCGGCAGGGATGTGTCGTTGACCGAGCTGAGGTAGCCCATCATGCCGCTGGCAAAGGAGTCTCCCGCGCCGGTGGGGTCGACGACGGTGTGGGCCGGGAAGGCCGGGAGTACGCCGGTGCCTTGCCTGTGTCGGAGGATCGCGCCGTGCTCGCCTTTCTTGATGATCACAAACTTAGGCCCCATCGCCAGCACGCGGTCGGCCGCGCGGATGATGTTGTTCTCACCGGTGAGCATCTTCGCTTCCGAATCGTTGAGCACAAAGCCGTCGATCCGCGAGAGCAACTCCATCAGCAGCTTGCGCTCGGTCTCGATCCACAGGTCCATCGTGTCCGCAACAACCAGCTTGCGGTCCGGGAACTGATCCAGCAGCGCGAGTTGCCCGGCCGGGTGCGTGTTGGCCAGGAAGATGTACTTCGAATCGCGGTAGTGCGCGGGCACCGGCGGCAGGGCTTCGCCCAGCACGTTGATCTCCACGCTCAGCGTGTCGCGGTCGTTCATGTTCGCGTGGTATCGGCCGTGCCAGCGGAAGGTCTTGCTGCCTGCGCGCTGTTCGAGGCCGTCGGTGCACACGTTGAACTTCTTGAACTGCTCGCGGAAGTGCGCGGGGAAATCCTCGCCGACCGCCGCGACCAGGCGCACCCGTGTAAAGAACGAGGCCCCGGCCGCGAAATAGATCGACGACCCGCCGAGCACCTGGTCTGCCCGCTGGCCGTCGGGGGTTTCCACGGTGTCAATGCCTACGCTGCCGGTGACGATCAATGACATGTTCAAGGTCCGATGTTCGAGGTGCGATGTAAAATCAGGGCATGTTCAGTCGGCGATACATCGCACATCGCACCTCGAACTTCGCACATCCTACAGTCCAGCCATTTTGCAGACCGTGTTCCACTCCCCGGCTGTCACCGGCTGAACACTCAGCCGGGAATTCTTCACCAGCACCATCTCCTTCAGCGACGCCTGGGCCTTGATCTGCGCCAGCGTCACCGGCGTCTTCACCGCGTGAACCGCCTTGACCGTCGGATAGCCCCAGGGCTCATCGGGCCTGGCCGCGTCGGGTTGCCACGCCTTGACCACTTCGACCACGCCGACGATCCGCTTCTCATCCACCGAGTGATAAAAAAAGCAGCGGTCGCCGATCTTCATCGCCTTGAGGTAGTTGTTGGCCTGGTGGTTTTCTACGCCGTCCCAGATCGTTGTTTGCTTAGGCGCCTTCATCTGGTCATCCCACGACCAGGTGCCGGGCTCGGTTTTGATCAGCCAGTAGTTCATGGGGAGGAGTCAGGAGTCAGGAATTAGAAGTTAGAAGACAGAAGTCAGAAGGAGTGACCTCACGCCGACGCTGAGTCCGCCCACGCCGACGCTGAGTCCGCGAAGCGTCTGGTACATGTCCGCAAGCGTCATGTACCCGTCTGCGCCTTGGCTTGCTCCAGGCACCGATCGATCCGCGTCAGCGTCGACGACTTGCCCAGCAGGTCGAGCGTCACGTCCAGTGGCGGAGTCACGACGCCGCCCGACACCGCGATGCGGACCGGCTGAGCGTATTTGCCCATATTGCCCCCGAAAACTTCAGCGGCCTTGGCGATCGCTTCATGCGCCGCGTGGCCGAAGTTTTCCTCGGGCAGGGTGTCAAAAATCGCACGCAGTTGTTCGAGCAGGCGGATGCCCTCGCCTTCGCTGCCATGGATCGCCTTGCGTACCGCCTTGGGCGAAAAGTCGTACGTGATCGTGTCGTCGTCGGCGATGAGGTACGCGTTGGCGTCCAGCGGGTCCGGCAGCGTGTGCGTCCGCTCCTGCACCCCAGTGCAGAACGCCAGCCAGTCATCGCCATTGAAAACGCCCGACTGTCCCCAATCCTGTTGTCGATACGCCTTGACATAGTCCGCCAATTCACAGGCGAAGTCTTCAGCCGAGAGCGCACGGATCGCGTCGCCGTTGAACGACTTGAGTTTGACGCGATCAAACGTCGAGTTGCTCTTGCCGATGCGGTCGAGTGAGAAGTATTGGATCAGGTAATCCAGGTCAAACTTCTCGATGTTGTCGCCATTGTTCCAGCCGAGCAGGGCGATATAGTTCAAGAGCGCCGCGGGCAGGTAGCCTGAACGGCGGAAGTCGTCGACTTCGATCTCCGGCAGTGACACCGCGAGTTGGTTGGCGATGGACATGGCGATGTCGCTGTCGTTGTTCTCACCTTCCATAAATGCGTTAAAGCGCGTTGCATCAATACCGTCAGCGCTGGCGATCTTGGCGTTCTTGGCGGCTTCCCGCGCCGCCTTCGCCTTGTCCCGCTTACTCATCTTCGACCCGCCGGGGTTCATGATGCTCGGCGTGTGCACCCACACCGGCCGGGCCCATGTCACGGGGTCGCCGGTCACCTTAGCCAGCGCATCGTGCAGGGCCGCGTGCTTACTTGTGTTGGTCAGGTGTTCCTGCCCGCGGATCACGTGCGTCACGCCCATCAGCGCATCATCACACACCACCGCGAAGTGGAAGGTCGGTAGGCGTCCGCCGTCGTCGCCCTTGCGGATCACGAAATCTTCGAGGTCCGCCGCCTTGACTTCGATTCGGCCGTAAACAGCATCGTCAAACGTGATGTCGCCTCGGTGGCTACCCATCTTCAGTCGCACCGCGCCGTTGTCTTCGTACGCCTCGCCGGCGTCGATCAGGAGCTGGACGTAGTGCTCGTAGTTATGTTTGAACGTCAACTCGGCGCGCTGGCTCTGGAAGTAAGGCCCGTTGTTGCCTAGCTGCTGCGCGTAGGGGTCGGCCGCCTTCGGGTCCGGGCCCTCGTCCCAGTTGAGCCCCAGCCAGGCCAGGTCGCGGACAATGCCGCGCGTGGACTCGGCGTTGGATCGCTTGAGGTCGGTGTCTTCCAGGCGCAGGATGAACTTGCTGCCGGGGATGTGCCGGTGCTGGCGGGCGTAGGCCCAGGAAAAGAGGGCGGTGCGTGCGCCGCCGATGTGCAGCGCGCCGGTGGGGCTGGGCGCAAAGCGGGTGACGACGGGGCGGGTTGGCTGATCGTGGGGTGACATAGGGCAGGGATTGTAGCGGGTTGCGGACTTGAATTGGCCGCCAAGCACGCCAAGAGCGCCAAGGCGAGAGAATTCTTTAAGTTGATTGAAGATGCACATCGCTGCTTTCTGGAGTCTTTGGCGTCCTTGGCGATCTTGGCGGCCAACGAAGCGTGCCGAACTTTCAGTAGAATGCCGCCGATGAGTGAGCCGATTGAAACAGCCGAACCGACCGAAGAGAACTTCCTGCGAAAGATCGTGGCCGAGGACCAGCGCACCGGCAAGCACCCGCAGCCGGTCACGCGATTCCCGCCCGAGCCCAACGGGTTCCTGCACATCGGCCACGCCACCACCGTCTGTCTGAACTTCGGCATCGCCCGCGACTTCGGCGGCCGCTGCCATCTGCGCTTTGACGACACCAACCCCGTCAAGGAAGAGCAGCGCTACATCGACGGCATCAAGGCCGACATCCAGTGGCTCGGGTTCGACTGGGGACAGCACGAGTACTACGCCAGCGACTACTTCGATCAGCTCTACGACTGGGCCTGCCTGCTGATACGCCACGGCTACGCCTACGTCGATGACCAGACGGTCGAAGAAATGCGCGCGACACGCGGCACCGTCACCTCGCCGGGCACCGCTTCGCCGTTCCGTGATCGCTCGCCGCAGGAGAACCTTGACCTCTTTGCACGCATGAAGGCCGGCGAATTCCCCGACGCCAGCCGGGTCCTCCGCGCCAAGATCGACATGAGTAGCCCCAACATGCTCCTGCGCGATCCGGTCATGTACCGCATCCTCCACGCCCACCACCCCCGCACCGGCAACACGTGGTGTATCTACCCGATGTACGACTACGCGCACGGCCAGTCCGACTGGATCGAAGGCGTGACCCACTCGCTCTGTTCCCTCGAGTTCGAGGCCCACCGCCCGCTTTATGAATGGTTCATCCAGAAGATCGACGAGCTCGGCGGCGCCCCCGCCAAGGTCTCGCACTATCCGCGGCAGATCGAGTTCGGCCGCTTCAACCTCAGCGGCACCATGATGAGTAAGCGCAACCTGCTGGCGCTGGTCGAAGAAGGCAAGGTCGCCGGCTGGGACGACCCGCGGATGCCCACGCTCGCGGGCCTCCGCCGCCGGGGCGTGACCCCCGCATCACTTCGCAACTTCGTCAACACCGTCGGCATGTCCCGTCGGCACAAGACCATCGAGATCGCGCTCCTGGAAAACGCCATCCGCGAAGACCTCAACAAGGTGTCGCTGCGCCGCAGCGTCGTGCTCGACCCGGTGAAAGTTGTCATCACCAACTATCCTGACGATCAGGTCGAGTTGCTGCCCGCCACGAACAACCCCGAGGACGCGTCGGCCGGCACGCGCGCGGTGCCCTTCTGCAAAGAGCTCTACATCGAGCGCGAAGATTTCCTGGAAGACGCCCCGAAAAAATTCTTCCGCCTGACCGTCGGCGGCGAAGTTCGCCTGCGCTACGGCTACTGGATCACGTGCACCGAGGTTATTAAGGACGCCGCGGGAAATATCGTCGAGCTGCGCTGCACCTACGACCCGCAGACCAAGGGCGGCGAGAGCCCGCCGCCGGATGAGCAGGGCAAGGTCCGCAAGGTCAAGGGCACGATCCACTGGGTCAGCGCACGGCATGCCGTGCCCATCGAGGCCCGGCTGTACGACCGGCTGTTCATGACCGATGACCCGAGCGAAGGCGAAGACGCGGGCCGAAACTGGCGTGAAAACCTGAACCCCGCTTCGCTGGTGGTGACCAGCGCCCTGGCCGAGCCGGCGCTGGCGGATGCCACGGTCGGCCAGCCGATCCAGTTCGAGCGTGTCGGCTACTTCACGCTCGACCTGGCCAGCGTATCGCCAGCAAACAAACCCATCTTCAACCGCACCGTGACGCTCAAGGACTCCTGGGCGAAGGAAGTGAAGAAAGACTAAAACTGTGTGTGAGAGGCCGACTTCTCGGGAGGGCGAGGCTCCTGCCGAGACGCAAGTCACAGAAAATTCACGGCTCGGCTGGAGCCTCGCCCTCCCACAAAAATCCTTCTCACACACGCTATAAGACACATACGCCCAGCCGCAATAGCCGGCGGTCTGCGGACGCCGGACGCGAGGACATCGCCCGTCGCCGCAGTTGAATAATCCTGCCACGAACTGGTTTCTTGCCGCTGCAGCATCATTCGTCAATGCGAAATCGGGCCAGCCTGATCTCTAGGCTTTTTACTTTGATTCGTGACGCCTTTGTGGTCTAATAGGCAGAAGTGTTCGATAAATGATAAAGCAATCATGCCCTCAATCAAAGGGTCCGGTGATGCGACGACGACAAGCCTTCACGCTCATCGAACTGCTCGTGGTCATCAGCATCATCGCGCTGCTGATCGCGATCCTGCTGCCGGCGCTCGGCCGGGCGCGCGATTCGGCGCGGGACATGCAGTGCCTGGCGAATCAGCGTGGCTTTGGCCAGTCGTACGCCGCGCATGTCGCAGACAACAAGGGGGCGCCGATCCCGGTATTCCGCGTGGAGGATCACTGGACGGAGATCGTCGAGAAGTATCAGTCCGACACCAACCTCGCGTTCGTCTGTCCCAATGCGCCGCTGGCCGATGAAGGCGCGTCCAGCGGTTACGGCTCAAGCGCCAACAACCGCATCGGCGGGCGGGCCCACGCCTGGCGCTTCGAGCGCGATGTCTACGCGAAGATCAACGACGGCCAGATCCTCGGCGGCTACCAGATCAATATCTGGGCCCAGGACTGGACACAGGCGGTGGAGAAGACCGGTTCGGTTTTCGGCCTGCCGCGTGACAAGGCGTGGGAGGCCAAGGCGGTCGAAGGCCCGACCAGCGAGGTGCC
>JBGSTE010000558.1:0-2314 GCA_041736655.1 Phycisphaeraceae bacterium
GGCATCCGTAGGCCGCCGGCTATTTTCATGGATTGAGACGGCGTGATCGCGATTGATGGAACCGCCCATACCCCTGGGCGTCTTAACAGTCAGGCCCGGCGGGTGTCGCCCGGTTGCTGTCCCTCTCGCACTTGGAGCACGGTGATGCATAAACGAATCGATTGGCGTGGCTTTGCGTTGGTGTTGTCGGTGTTCATGCTGGTCGTGTCGGCGCGACCGGCCTTCGCGCAGGCCAACGAAACCAAGAGCAAACTCGCCGAGGTGACGTTGTATCGTGACCAGGCCCAGATCACGCGCACGGTCGTCGTGCCCAAGGGCGCGGGGCCCATCGAACTGGTGGTGACCGACCTGCCGCCGCAGATCAGGCCCGAGAGCCTGTTCGCCGAGGGCGGCGAGGCGATCGACGTGCGTGCGGTGCGCTTCCGCGAGCGTGTCGTCGGCACCGAGCCACGCGACGATATCCGACAACTGGACGAACAGATCGCCGCCCAGCGGATCGCGATTGAAGAAAACAGCGCGATGAAGGGGCTGATCAAGAAACGCTTTGACTACCTCGATAAGCTCGAAGGCTTTACCGCCCCGACCGCCACGGCCGAACTCTCCAAGGGCGTCCTCGACGCCAAGCAGTTGCAGGAGACGACGATGTTCGTCTTCGAGCAGCGCGAAGGTGCCACCAAGGAACTGATGGAGCTCAACAAGATCGAGCGTACGCTGACAAAGGAGCTGCAAACCCTCGAGCAGAAGCGTGCCCAACTGGCCGGCCGATCGCAGACGGTCGTGCGCGAAGCGGTGTTGTTCCTGGATCGGCGTGATGCGAGTGCGGAGTCGGTCCGGCTGACCTATCTCGTCGGTAGCTGCGGCTGGTCGCCGAGCTACAACGTCCGTGGCGATCTGGACAAGAACAAGGTGCGTGTGGAGTACAACGCGATCATCCGCCAGATGACCGGCGAAGACTGGGAGGGCGTGAAGCTCTCGCTGTCGACCGCTTCGCCGATGATCAGCGCTTCGGGCCCGGCGATCGCGTCGTTCCCGGTGTCGCTCAAGCAGCTCGCGCAGGGCGGGCGTGCGGTCAACGGGTTTGATCTCAACGGCGTGCTGTCGAAACAAGCACCCGCTGCAGCCCAACAGGTCAGCAAGGATTACGCTGATGTTCAGGAACGTCAGTCACTGAATAACGCGGAGCTCGGCGGGCAAGTGAGCCTGCTGGACAACGCCCGCTTTGCGTGGTCGGGCAATCTGATCGCCAACGATCTTCAACTCATCGAGCTGTGCGAGCCGGTGGACCGCCTGTTGCCGACGGTGGTGATGCAGTCGCCGGACCAGGGGCTGAGCATCAGCTACACGATCGACGGCCTGGTGAGCCTGCAGAGCCGGGCCGACCAGCAGATGACGCGGATCATGCAGTCGGAGATGGAAGGCACGTTCTATCACGTCGCCAACCCGGTGCTGACGCCGTTCGTTTACCGGGAAGCCGAAGCCGTGAACAAGTCCGGCCAGGACCTCCTCGCGGGCCCGGCGAACGTCTATCTCGACGGACAATTCGTCGGCCGAACCGAGATGGTCAGCGTGACGCGCGGGCAGACGTTTGTGATGGGCTTCGGTGCCGACCCGCAGCTCACCGCGACACGGCAACTGGTCGAGCGTGAACAGCAGCAGCAGGGCGGCAACACCCGGCTGACCTTTTCCTACCGCCTGGCGATCGAGAACTTCGGCGACAAGCCAGCCAGTGTCCGCCTCTACGACCGCCTGCCTAACTTCAAGGACAACGACGATGTCAAGCTCACGCTCGACTCGGGCTTTGACGACCTGAGCAAGGACCCGGTCTATCTGCGCATCGATCGGCCTAACGGCATCCTGCGCTGGGATACAACCATCGACGCCGGCGCGACCGGCGAGAAGGCGGCCGTCACCGAGTACCGCTACACGCTCGAATTTGACCGCAACTTCGGCCTGGCCAGCGAGGTCGATAAGCGCCTCGAAGAGCAGTTCAACCGTGAACAGCTCGAACGACGCAAGCGCTGACGCTACACCATCGCCTCGTCCCACAACACGCCGCCCGGGTGCGGGTTGGCCTGGTTGAGCAGATCGACGCCCTGCTGAACCGCCAACTCGCACCGGGCGGTCAGTTCGCGCACCTGTTTGCGGCCGGGCTTTTGTTCCGCCACCAGCCCGCACAGCGCGATCGGCTCGTTGAAGCGGACATACGCGGCGCGGTCGGCCAACGGCGGCAGCATTTTTCGGTGCATGTCCTCGGCCAGTTTTTCGCTGGTTTCTTCGATGCGGTCGAGCGTGGGGTTTGATCGCGCGTACTGCC
>JBGSTE010000567.1:0-3988 GCA_041736655.1 Phycisphaeraceae bacterium
GGCAGGCTCCTGCAACCCCCTGCAGTTGGACATTACTTAATTCGTGCAACGGGTTCCGGCGCCTTGCCGGCGGACCATTCGCCTTGCAGCACTTCGCCTTCCGCGGGCTTGCCGCCGGCGACGTTGGTGTCTTTGAGCGAAGCGATATAGGCCGAGACGAGCACGACTTCATTCGGATGCAGGCGGTTGCCCCACGCGGGCATCGCGCCGTTCTTTCGGCCGTTGATGATGACGTCTGCGATATCCTCGATCTTCTTGACATTGATGTACGCGTTGTCGGTGAGGTTGGGCCCGGAGTTACCGCCGGCGCTACTGCCGTGGCAGGAGATGCAGTGCGTCTGGAAGACGTTAGCGCCGAAGGCCAGCCACTGCTCATCCTTGCTGTACTTGACGAGTGTGCCGGCATCGGGCTGCAGCGTGCCCAACTCGCCGAACTTCTTCTCGAGGTTGGCGACGTAGGCGCGTTCGTACTGTCCCTGCGGCGTCAGCGCCCCGTCGGACATGAGCGTGAAGGCCATGTAGATGGGCGTGAAGACGACGGTGATCAGGAAGATCCAGGTCCACCACGCTGGCGTGGGGTTGTCGTACTCCTGGATCCCGTCGTAGTTGTGGCCGGTGAGGCGTTGTTCGTTTGATTCGTTGTGCTGCTCGCTCATGGCGGGCTCCTGAAAAGTTGCTGGCAGGACAGGCATGCTGCCTGTCACGCGTTCTCTGGATCTCGATGACAGGCAGGAATGCCTGTCCTACCGGTCACTTCATTCGTGGCTCGATCGGCTCATCGCTCAGCGGGATCTGGCTCTGTTTGTCGATCTCTTTCTTGGATCGCGTCAGCGTGCGGATGACGATCGCGACAAACACGCCGAAGAAGATGACCAGCGCGATCTGCGACAAGAGTGTGAAGTTCATCGCTCGTAAGACATCCTGAAACATCATCGGCCTCCGCTCTGGTTCACGCTGCCCAGCGTGGCGGGCGTGCCGGTGCTGTTCGTCTCTGCCGTCGGTACAGCAACGGGAGCTGCACCGGCATCAGGCTCGGGCGCTTTGTTCAGGTCCGTGCCCATGCGCTGCAGATACGCGATCAGTGCGATGACCTGCTTATCTTCGAGGTCAGCGGCCGGCGGGCCGTTCTGCTCGAAGATTTCATTGGCGATCTTCGTGGCCTGGGCCATGGCGTGGGCGACCGCGTCGTCGCCGGTCGGGTAGTCGACGAAGTGTTCATCATCCGGGTGCAGGATCATGATGGCGCGGACTCGGACGGGGATCGATTCGAAGTCGATCTTTTTCTGTTCAAGCCAGGGGTAAGGCGGCATGATCGAGCCGTTGACCATCTCGCCGGGCTTCTGGAAGTGCAGCAGGTGCCAGAGGTGGCTCTGCTTGCCGCCCTCGCGTGCCAGGTCCGGGCCGATGCGTCGGCTGCCCCACTGGAACGGGTGGTCGTACTTGAACTCCTGCGGCTTGGAGTAGTCGCCGTAGCGGTCGACCTCCGCGAGGATCGGGCGGATCATCTGGCTGTGGCAGTTGTAGCAACCCTCGCTGATGTAGATATCCCGGCCGGCAAGCTCCAGCGGCGTGTAGGGCCGAATCGTTCCGGTGGTCGGCACGTTCGATCGGATGACAAACGTCGGGATGATCTCAAAAAGCGACGCCACGACGACCGCGATGACAACCCACACGGTGAATCGGATGGGCAGCCGTTCCCATCGGCGGTGCCACCAGCCGGTGGCGAAGACGTTCAGCCGAAGCGCAAAAGTAGTGACGGCGGCGATGGTCGGCGCGGGCCGCTTGGGGTCGTCGTTGTACTGCTTGGAGAGGGCCGGGGCCTGGTGAACGGGCACGTCGTACTTCGCGGGCCTGGCCGACCAGGTGCGGTAGAGGTTGTAGGCGCCGATGATGGCGCCGCCCATGTAGCACAAGCCGCCGAGGATCCGCAGGACGTACATCGGGATGAGCTGGCGGACGGTCTCAACGAAGTCGGGGTAGGCGAGTTGGCCGGTGTCGGTCATCGCGCGCCACATGAGCCCCTGCGTGATGCCGGCCACGTAGATCGGGATGATGTAGATCAGGATGCCGACGGTCGCCAGCCAGAAGTGCAGGTTGGCGAGCTTGTTGCTGTACAGCTTGGCCTGGAAGAGCCGTGGCGCGAGGAAGTACGCCATGCCAAACGCGAGGAAACCGTTCCAACCCAACGCGCCCGAGTGCACGTGGGCGATGGTCCAGTCGGTGTAGTGTGAGAGCGCGTTGACGGACTTGATGGAGAGCATCGGGCCTTCGAAGGTGGCCATGCCGTAGAAGGTCGTCGCGACGACGAAGAATTTGAGGATCGGGTCCGATGCAACCTTGCCCCAGGCCCCGCGCAGGGTCAGGAGGAAGTTGATCATCCCGCCCCAGCTTGGCATCCACAGCATCAGCGAGAACAGCATGCCCAGCGACGCGGCCCAGTCCGGCAGCGCGGTGTACTGCAGGTGGTGCGGGCCAGCCCAGATGTAGATAAAAACCAGCGACCAGAAGTGAACAATCGACAGGCGGTACGAGAACACCGGGCGCTCGGCCTGCTTGGGCAGGAAGTAGTACATCAGCCCCAGGAACGGCGTGGTCAGGAAGAACGCCACCGCGTTGTGCCCGTACCACCACTGCATGAACGCGTCCTGCACGCCGGCATAGATCGGGTAGCTGTGCAGCAGGCCGGTCGGGACCACGAGGTTGTTAAAGACGTGCAGCACCGTGACCGTCGCGATCGTTGCGATATAGAACCACAGCGCGACATACATGTGCCGTTCACGCCGTCGCAGGAGCGTCATGAAGAAGTTGCCACCAAAGAACCCCAGCCAGACCACCGCGATCAAAAGGTCGATGGGCCAGATCAGCTCGGCGTACTCTTTACTCTGGGTCACACCCATCGGCAGGGTGATCGCGGCCAGGAGGATGATGAGCTGCCAACCCCAGAAGTTGAGGTTCGAAAGCAGGTCGCTGAACATCCGCGTCTTGCAGAGTCGCTGGGTCGAGTAGTAGATGCCGGCGAAGATGGCGTTGCCGGCGAAGGCGAAGATGGCGGCGTTGGTGTGCAGCGGTCGCAGCCGGCCGAAGGTCAGGTACTCGAGGCCAAAGTTGGTCGGGATGTTCGTGCCGGGAATCACCGGGAACGGCAACTGGATCGCGAGGATGATGCCGACCAGGAACGCAACCAGCGCCCAGGCGATCATGGCGAAGAGGAACTTGCGGACGATCGCGTCGTCGTAGGAGAACGACTCGAGCTGTGCGGCGGCGGCGTTTGGGCTAGCTGAAAGTGAGGCGGGTTGGGCGTGCATGGAGCGGGTCTCCGAGCCGGTCGAGGCGGGTGTGCGGGGGTGGCTCAGGCCGGTGGCCTAAGCAACATACTTCAAGAGATATTACTGTCTTTTTATCGCCATTTGTTGCCTGAGCGATCACAAAGAGTGAAATTTTTCAAATGAGAATGTGTTTCAGTCAAAGAAGTTGGCCTGCCAAACCCACGATGACCCCGGACAATCGGTCATAATCCACAGCCGATGACCGATACGACCAACAACCCCCCCGACACCGCCCTGCCGGCGACCGATCCGATCCGTCTGCAACTGGAGGCGCTGATCGACCCGAGCATCAACTTCGCCGCCTTGCACAACGATGTGCCCGCGGTCAAGAGCCTGACGCTGACCAACACTGGCACGTCCGACGCGAGCGACCTTGAACTGAGCCTGTGGGTCGACCGCGACCTCGCCGGCCGATGGACGCACCGACTCGCACGACTCGCCGCCGGTAAGTCACTGACGCTCACGACGATCGACCTGCCGCTGCGCGCCGATGCCCTGGCGCATATCACCGAGCGCGACTCGGCCGACCTGCACGCGCAGGTACGACGCGGCGACGACGTGCTGATCGAACAACGCTGGCCGATCGATGTGCTGGCGTTTGATGAGTGGGACGGCCTGCGTGCTCTGCCCGAACTCATCGCCGCGTTCGTCACGCCCAACCA
>JBGSTE010000578.1:0-1538 GCA_041736655.1 Phycisphaeraceae bacterium
CGGCGTCCACTCCAACGGCTACTCGCTGGTCCGCGCGATCATCAAGCAGAACAAGCTCAAACTCGACAAGGTCTATCCCGAACTGGACACCCAGCGCACGCTCGGCCAGGTGCTGCTCGAACCCACACGCATCTACGTCAAGCCCATCGTCGACGTGCTGCACAAGTACCGCGTCAAGAAGCCCATCAGCGGCATGGCCCACATCACCGGCGGCGGCCTGCCGGGCAACCTCAACCGCGCGCTGTCGAACAAGCTGGACGCGAAACTCGACCGCAAGAGCTGGGACATCCCGCCGGTGTTCAAGTTCCTGCAAAGCCAGGGCAATGTTGAGGATGCGGAGATGTTCAAGGTCTTCAACATGGGCATCGGCTACACGCTGATCGTGAGGCCGCACTTTGCCGACGCGATCCAGCAGCAACTGAGTAAGGCCGGCGAAACGGTGTACCGCTTAGGCGAGATCGTCAAGGGCAGCGGGAAGGTCCGGTTGTAGGGGTTAAGGGTTATCGGCCGCCGCGGATGTTGCCTCTGAGCAACATCTCTCGCATTCCGTACGGGTCTTGATTGACGTGATCCAGCGTTATCGGTCTCATCACTCGTCTTAAACTGCCTGATCACAAGGGTTTAATCGGACCCTTGCGATTCCTGTTCACATTCGGGTCGACTTCCGGCTCTCGCGTGGTACAACTCAGTAGACGCCAGCAGGCAGTCCCGCCAAGACCCTTCGTGAAAGCCCCGCCATGGACGAACAAACCTTCCAGACCAAGCTCGCCAGCCTCATGAGCGAGATCTCCACGCTCCCCGCTTCCGAGCGAAAAAAGCTTGCCAGCCTCGCCGAGCAGACCCGCGACCGCCACGCCCAGATGAAAAAGACCGTCGGCGACCTGCAGGAGTCGCTCGACTACCTGCGACTCTCCATCAAGTATCTCGTGTTCGACCTCGAAGCCACCCGCCGTGAAAACCAGTACCTCCGCGACATGATCAACAAGCAGCAGGCCCAGGGCGACCGCTCGGCCGACCACAGCGACGACCACCCCAACGACTGACACCATCGCCCAACGCGATGCACCCTCTTCCAGATTGAGGCGCGATCCACACGATCGCAAGACGCAGACCCGATCCGCGAGAAACCCGCTTGAACCAAGCGGGTTTTCTCTTGGATCCAAGCCCGGCAGGGGGGCGAATCTTCAGAATTCTTGATAGAAACCGCCGGTATCTGCTTATAATGGGTTGTCCCATCTCTCACTGCGCAGGGCGACCATCATGTCACGACCATTCATCCGAGCCTTCACCCTCATCGAGCTGCTGGTGGTCATCTCCATCATCGCACTCCTGATCGCGATCCTCCTGCCCACCCTCGGCGAGGCCCAGCGCCAGGCCAAGATCATGCAGAACGCCACGCAACAGCGCGGCATCCACCAGGCCTTCGTCATGTTCGGCGACACCAACGACGGCCAATACCCCGGCCTGGAAAAACGTAGCGGCAAGCCGTCGCTCCTCCCCGCCAGCCGCGCCGGCCAGCCGACCAGCTCGGCAAGGCA
>JBGSTE010000629.1:0-5945 GCA_041736655.1 Phycisphaeraceae bacterium
ATCCACCGCTGCCGGCTGTCGAGCTTGCGCGCGGCCGGGGCGCAGACCGTGCCGATCTTTTCACCGGCCATGAGCTTGAGCAGCACATCTTTTTTCCTGCCCGGGGCGATGACCGCGACTTCGCCAGCCTCGGTCACCAGCCTCGCCGCGTCGAGCTTGGTCTTCATCCCGCCGCTGCCCCAACTGGTCTTACTCGCCCGCGCGTGCTGCTGGGCCTCGACGACCGAGTCCACGCGATCCACCACCGCGTCGTTCTCATCCAGCAGCCCCTCGGCACTGGTCAGCAGGATCAGCGCATCGGCCCGCACGGCGTTGGCCATCATCGCGGCCAGGAGATCGTTGTCACCGAAGCGCAGCTCCTCGACCGCGACGGTGTCGTTCTCGTTGAGCACCGGGATCGCGCCCAGCTCGTGAAGCTTCGCGGCACAGTTGCGGATATTCAGGAAGCGGACGCGGTCGTCAAAGTCCCCGCGTGTCAGCAGCATCTGACCGGCCGAGTACCCGCGACGCTTGGCCGCCGTGTGCCACAGGGCCATGAGCCTGCGTTGGCCGATCGACGCGACCGCCTGCAACTCCGCCACGTCGCTTGGCCGATGGTTCATACCCAGCTCCGCGCAGCCGGAGGACACCGCGCCGCTGCTGACGAGTACGACCTCTCGGCCCTGCTCGCGGAGCTTGACGATCTGCCCCATCAATCGGCTGATCATCGCCGTGTCCACGCCCGGACCCAGCGGCGTCTTCTTCGTCACCAGCGCGCTGCCAACCTTCACCACCACACGCTTGGCGTTCTTCAGGACAAGTTGTCGGATCTCAGTGGACGGCATCGGTAGGTCAAGGGGTTAGGGCCACGAGTCAGGGGCCAAGGGGCCAGTATTTATCGCCGCAATCTTAAATCTTCAATCTTAAATTTCTTACGCTTCACGACTCGATCGGGCCGCGAGCATAGCGAGAATCATGTCCGCGTGACGGGTCGTCGAGCCTTGCCGCTTACGAATCACACTTCGTGCCGACTCAGCGATCAAACGCGCCCGCGACTTGTCGCTTAGCAACTCACGAACAACTTTACCCGGATCGTCTGTCACGATCAGCCCGCCCTCTGATCGCATCGCCTCCACGCTGTCCGTAAAGTCGCCGAAATGCGGGCCGATCACCACCGGCTTACCGAGCGCCGCAGGCTCCATCACGTCCGAACCATACAACCCCAGGAAACTGCGACCCACCACCGCCACATCCGCCAGCGCATAAGCCTTCCGCAAATCCCCGATCGTATCCAGTAAAAACACACGCCCCCCGGAAGCCCCCGAAGCCCACTGCATCGGCGAAGCCGACGCGGTGGGGTTGCCTTGTGAGCCGCTCTTTCCCGCACGCACCGCCGTCAACCTGATCGCCGAAGGACACGCCGCCATCACCGCATCAAACCACTCCGGCTTCCGCGGCGCAATGATGAGCTGCACGCCCGCTGTTGCAGCGCATAACGCATCGATCAGCAGCCGGTCCTCGCCCGGGCCCGTCGACCCCGCGACCACGATCGGCCTCGTTCGATCAACCCCCAGCTCCGCCGCAAGCTCGGCCGAGCCCGGCACGTCGTCCGTGATCACCGCGGTGTCCCACTTCATCGTGTCGACCACGCGAACATCCTGCACACCCATGTAAGAGAAGCGCTCGGCGTACGCCCGCGTCTGCACCGCCGCGAACGCGAGCCTCGCAAAGCTCGGCCCGATCAATCGCTTGATCAACTTATACCCCCGGAACGACCGCTCGCTGAGCCGACCGTTGACCACAGCAATGGGTATCCCACGCTTGGCACACGCCTCCACAAAGTTCGGCCAAACCTCCAACTCCACCGTGCACACCGCGTCAGGCCTGACCCGGTCCAGAAAGCGACCAACCACCCACGAAAAATCCAGCGGATAACGCACCACCACGTGCCGATTGCCGTAAAGCTCGACCGCCCGCTTAAAGCCCGTGTTCGTCGTCGCCGCAACAACGATCCGCAGAGACGGGTCACGCTGAGAAAGTTCATCGATCAGCCCGCGTAGCAGCGAGACTTCGCCCACACTGACCGCGTTAAAGAGCAGCGTTTTGCCTTGAATAGCCGGTTGCGGCTTGGCGTACCCGTACCGCCCGCGCCAGTCCGTCCGCCACTTGCCCGTGCGCAATAGCGACACCCCCCAGACCGGACTGGTCAGCGTCACACCCACGGCATAAGCAAAGTCACGGAGGTTGGGCACGGCGGCATTTTAGGGATGTGCGATGTCCGATGTTCAATGTGCGACGTAAAAGGCCCGCTGCCTTGACGCAGATCGCACATCGAACATCGCACATCTACTACAATCCCGCATACATGAATGCCAAGGCTAACAAACAGACCGACACCTTCTACGTCACCACCCCGATCTACTACGTCAACGACAAGCCGCACCTGGGGCATGTCTACACGACGATGGTCGCCGATGTCGTGGCCCGCTACCACCGGCTGCGCGGGGATGACACCTTCTTCCTCACCGGCGTCGACGAGCACGCGGCCAAGGTCTCCGACAAGGCCGCCGAGCACGGGCTGAGCCCCCAGCAGTGGGCCGACCAGAACGCCGCCGCCTTCCGCGAGGTGTTCGAGAAGCTCGAGATGACTAATGACGACTTCGTCCGCACCAGTGACGAGCGGCACAAGACACGGGTCTCCAAGTACATCGCGGCGATGATCGAGACCGGCGATGTCTACCCCGGCGAGTACGAGGGTTGGTACGACGCCGGCCAGGAAGAATACGTCACGGAAAAGAAGGCCAAGGAAAGCGACTACAAGTCCCCTGTGAACGGCAAGCCGCTAGTCCGCAAGACCGAGAAGAACTATTTCTTCCGCCTCTCGTCATACCGTGATGAGCTATTGGCTTTCTATGAAAAGCGTGACAAGTCCGGCAAACCTTATGTGTTGCCGGAGGCACGCAAGAACGAGATCGTGAACCGGATCAAAGAGGCGCAGGATGTGCCGATCAGCCGTACGGGCAGTGGTGGTTGGGGTATCCCGATGCCCAATGACCCGGAACAGACAGTCTGGGTCTGGTACGACGCGCTGTTCAACTACCTGACGTACGTCGATGACCCCGGAAGAAGGAAGTATTGGGAATCGGGCGCGTGCCACTTCATCGCCAAGGATATTTTATGGTTCCACGCGGCGATCTGGCCGGCGCTGCAGATGGCTTTATCAAAGTGTGACGGGTACGCATGGGTCTGGGGTGAAGGCGTCCGCAACAACCAGCTCGTCTATTCGCACAGCTACTGGGTCAGCGAGAGCGGCGAAAAGATGAGTAAGAGCCTGGGCAATTTCTTGGACCCGGCCGCGATCGACAACTACGTCAAAGAGTTCGGCCTCGACGCCCTGCGCTATTTCCTGGCCACCCGCGGCCCGCTGGGCACAACCGACAGCGCGTTCTCACCGGACTTGTTTGTGGAGGTGTACAACAGCGACCTCGCAAACACGTTCGGCAATTCTTGTTCGCGGGTGACGAATATGATCGGGAAGTATTTTGATTATCTATTGCCTAAGCCTTTAGTATCAGCTGATGAAGGGCGAATCCCTCGTTCTAATGCTAAGGTCTCACCAGGAACTCAAGCCATATATGCTGCTAAACAAGATTTATCACATACAGCATCCGAAGCTCTAGCGATTGTTCAATCTGTCGATCTACATGTTGAACAAACTGAGCCCTTCAAACTCGCCAAAGACCCTGCCAAGATGCCTGAAGTTGGCACGATCCTCTACAACTGTGCCGAGGCCTTGCGGATCGCGTCCGTCCTGCTCTGGCCGTTCATCCCCGAAAAGTGCGAGGCGTTTTGGCGGCGGATCGGGTTCGGGCATTATGCGGATCAGCTCAAGGACCACGGCCGGGGCGATCTGGAGGCGTGGGTCCAGTGGGGGCAGCTCAAGCCCGGCACGACGATCGAAAAGGGCGACGCGTTGTTCCCGCGGTATCAGGTGGAGAAGAAGTAGTCTTTTTGTCCACAGATTGCACAGATTTCGCAGATTCCAAGGCAAATCACGGAGGGCACTGAGGACACGGAGGCCATGGAGCAATCCAGTTGGTTTAGTATCAAATGGCTTTCTCTGTGGCCTCCGTGTCCTCCGTGATGGCTTGATGTATTTAATCTGCGAAATCTGTGCAATCTGTGGCAAAAACGAGTCGCAACAATCTAATTAAGCGGCGTCACCCCGCCGCGCAGTTCGTCGATCTCGATGCGGTCGGTGATCAAATCCCACTTGACCTTGTTGGTCCGTGAGGTCGTGTCGCGCTGGCGGTCTTCGATGAGGACATCCTTGCCGGGGTCGCTCCAGAGTTCGACGAGATTCTTCACCGCGTCAAAGCTCAGGTGGTCGGCCTGCATCGCGCGGTTGTTCTGTTGCAGCACGACGGTGTCGTCGGCGGTGATGCGTGTGACCTGCGCGTCGGGCGCTTCGTCGCCCAGCCAGACACTCAGGCCGCCGGTGTCGGTCATGTCGGCGACGAGTTTGTTGCAGTCCAGTTGCACGGCCGGTCCGGCGTTGCCGTCTTTGTCGATTGGCTTGTGGACCATCTGCACGGTGTCGGTGAGGGTGGCGGTGCTGCTGCGAGCGTCGAGCACCATGCTGTCGTTCCAGAGGAAGACGGTCGCGCCGCGGCCGGTCATGGTGGCTTTCTTCGCGGGCTTATTCGGGTCGTCTTCGCCCTCCGGTGCGCGGTAATCTTCGAGCAGCATCAAGCCTTTGCCTTGAACGACAAGGGTTTCGACGGGCTTGTCGCCGATCTGTGTCGCGGGCTTGTTGGTGAAGACGACTTTCGGGCCCTGGAGTTTGAGCCGGTTGGTGACTTTGTCAGGGTCCGCCCGTTCCCACGCGGCTGCGGTGAAGGCGACGCTTCCGGTGGCGATGGCCGACCGCACCTGCCGCTCGTGCTGGTCCTGTCCTTCGTCTTCGATCAGGCGCCTCGGGTCGTGCTTGTAATCGGGCGAGAAGATCATGGCCAGACGGTCACAGGTCAGTTCGCTGAAGTCGGTTGAGCGTCGCGACTCGCTGCGGACCTTGTCGACGAACAGGGCTTCGCCGGTGATGTTGTTAAAGGACATCGACGTGGCCCAGGCGACATTGAGGAAGCTGTCTTCGAGCTTGGCGTCGGGGTTGTCGGGGTCGTCGATGCGTGTCGCTAGTGAGCCTGGGCCGGTGATGTTGAGTTGCTCTGCCTTATCATCCATGACGACGAGTTGGCCGGTGATTCTTCGCTGATTGATCAGGTCAACGATTTCGGCGGGTTTACTCGCATTGTCTGAGGAGAGCGTCAGGCGGTCCTTATCGATATCGCCGATGAGCTGGTCGGCGACGAGATCGATGCGTCGGCCGTCGTGGTCGATCTGTCCGCGTACTTCGCCGACGGCGAGGATGGAGCGGACCTGTGCGTAGCGATCGTTTTCCTTGCTTTTCTCGTCAAAAACGTCGTCGGGTGGATTCAGGTCGACGCCGACGCGGTCGCAGGTCATCCACTGGCCTGGACGTTCGATGCGTACGCCGCCCAGGGCACGCATGGAGGAGGCGTAGGGGTCACCCTGCTTGTCGAGCTTGAGGTCGACTGTGAGGCGCTGGGCGTTGATATTGAAGGTCTCGTCCTCCGCATCGCCGCGGGCGGTGATGGTGATATCGCCCTGTGCATTGATGTTTGCGGGGGTATTTTCGATCTTGAGTTTTTCGTTGGGCTCGTTGAAGGCGAGGGTGAGCTTGTCGGTTTCCAGGTCAAAGTCCGGGTGGCGGGCGGAGACCTCGCCATCGAAAGTCGCGGTTTTAACGCCGAGGACCTTGGTTTGTGAGCGCTCGGGACCAGAAGCTTCGCTGCGCTCAGCGTCGGCGTGAGGGGGCACCGTATCGGGTTGGGCGAAGGTTTGTGGCTTGTCTGTCGTGATCGATTCAATATATAGATCGAGATATA
>JBGSTE010000638.1:0-14128 GCA_041736655.1 Phycisphaeraceae bacterium
CGCGCCAGGCGCCGGTGGCGGTGAAGTTCTCCAGCGCCAGGCCGATGGGGTCCAGCCTTCTGTGGCACACGGCACAATTAGGGTCGGCGACGTGCGCGGCCAGTTGCTCGCGCAGCGTGGCCTCCGCTCCCACCTTTTCGCCGGACTGCTCAAGGGGCGGGACATCCGGCGGCGGAGGCGGCGGGGCCGTGCCCATCATCTGAGACAGCACATAATCACCACGCCTCACCGGGCTGGTCCGTGTGGCCTCGCTGGTCACCGTCAGCGTCGCGGCCATGGTCAGCACGCCACCGCGCGGCGAATCTGCGGGCAACTGGATCAGACGCATTTGCTCGCCCTTGATCCCGCGAACGCCATAGTGAGTAGCCAGCCGTTCGTTGAGGAACGCGCGGTCGCTGTCGATGAACGACAGCACGCTGCGGTCTTCACGCAGGACATCGGCGAAGAAAAGCTCGGCCTCGTCACGCATCGACTCACGCAGCGCCTCATCAAACTCCGGGAACCGCTGTGGGTCCATCGCCAGCCCGTCGAGCTTTCGCAATAACAACCACTGGCCGGCGAAGTTCTCGACCAGCGCATCGGACCGGCTGTCCAATAGCATCCGCCGAACCTGCTCGCGCAGCACCTGCGGATCACGCAGCTTCTTTTGCACCGCCAGCTCAATCAATCGCTCGTCGGGCATACTCGACCAGAGGAAATACGACAGCCGGGAAGCAAGCTCGTGGTTGCTGAGCTCGTAAATAAACGTCGGGTCGTTGGGCCTGGGGTTGGCGATCGAGCGGTAGAGGAAGTTAGGCGAGACCAGCGTCGCGGTCAGCGCGAGATTGACGGCGCTTTCGTAGTCGTCGCCCTGTTCGCGCGCTTCACGGTACAGCTTGAGCAGCGCGGTGATCTCCGCAGACTCGACCGGCCTGCGAAACGCCCGGCCCGCAAAACGCTCGATGACCTGCCGTGCCGCCTGGCTCTGCGTGATGCGCTTGTCGCCCTGCGCGTCGGGCAGGCGGTTGCCCTTGTCGTCGGCCGTGGGCTTGACGAAGAAAACCTTGTCGTAGACGCCATCCGCGTCTTCCACGATCGGCCCCGCAACGGTGATCGACAAAACGTAAAGGTTGCGGTCCCGGCCGTTGATCACTTCGTCGTTGAGGAAGCTCACGCCAAGCTTGTGCTTGCCCGCGCTTAGGCGCGTCCGGTACGTGACCACCTGCGGCTGTTCATCGGCCGTCGCGGTGATGTCGGTCTCATCAAACAGCTTGTCGTTGATCGACACGGCAACGCGCGGGCCCTTGTTGTCGGCCTTATCGCCCTTCAAGCGGAAAACGAGTTCATACTCGCCGGCCTCGACGATCTGGCGCTCGCCCCAGACCGTGCCGTTGGCCCAGATCATCTGCCCGCCACCGTCGATTTCCTCTCCGACGTTGTCTCGCTGCAATCGGGCAAGGGGCACACCCGCGGGTATCCCCGGCCGCAGCGCCAACGCGATCGCGCGCTCGGCCGCATCGAGATACTTTTCTAACTGCAGGGGCGACATCGACAGCACATCCGCGATGTTGTCAAAGCCGTAGCCCGTGTCGTCGCTGGGCAGGTGCTCGGCCATATCGTGCTTGGCCGGGTCG
Organism: Phycisphaeraceae bacterium; assembly: GCA_041736655.1. Taxonomy (GTDB): domain Bacteria; phylum Planctomycetota; class Phycisphaerae; order Phycisphaerales; family Phycisphaeraceae; genus JAHQVV01. The sequence continues at coordinate 1,614 of JBGSTE010000638.1, forward strand.
ATCCCAAGCAGATCGCGCAGCGTGTTGCGGTACTCGCTGCGGTTAAGCCGGTGGATCGTGTACCAGCCGGGGTCGGGCTCGGCGTCGGCGGGGTAATAGTCCGTCGCGTCCTCGACCCACTGCTGGATCGTCTGCAACTGGTGTGCGCTGGGCTGGGGCTTACCCTCCGGCGGCATCAGCCTCGCATTCATCACATCGACGACCGTCTTCCAGTCATCACCCATCGACATGATGCTCTTGATATCGCCCGGGCCATCGAGCACCACATCGCCCTTCTTCTTGCCCTTGCCGTGACACTCGTAACAGTAGGTCTCCAGCAGCGGGCGCACATCGTTGGCCAGCCGCTGCTCTAGCTCGACCGCCAGCGGATCGCGGCCGGGCGCGGCCGCCTTGTTGTCGACGCGGATCACGTTCGCTGAATTAGCCGCGTATCGGCTCTGAGGTGTGGTGTTGAAGATCGCGTGGACGAGTAGGCCGGACAGGGTCAACATCGCGGCACCTGAACAGGCCAGGCTTACTCGCTTGCCGAAGTGTCGCGGGTCGCTGCGCATTGTTACATCATGCCCGAACTGCCGACGCCGACCCGGCGTCAATCGTTACAGCACGGAGCCAATCGGGGCTGCTCACACTAGTCTTATCGCCCTGCCCGGCAGGCCCGCTTGAGGCAAAGAAGCATAGGCAAGCCGATCGACGCGTCATCAGCGATCGTAAAAAAACGAGTGACAGGCACCAGCGCCTGTCACTCGTTTGGATGACATGATTCGGTTTGTGCCGATTACTCGGGCTTGACCGGCGCAGGCTTGGCGTTCTTGGCGTCCATGCGCTGGAGGAAGGCGAATCGGCCGTTGGCGTTCCACTCGGTGATGATCAGGTTGCCGTCGTTGTCCCAGCTCAGGCCGTGCGGCGCGTTAAAGAAGCCCTCGGTCCACTCGGTGGGCGGGACCCTGTAATTGGCGCGCTGGCCCTCGTTGGGGTTGTCACCCAGCACGCTGACGACTTTGTTGTCCTTGTCCAGGACCACAGCCCGGCCAGCGAGTTCGGCGACTGCGGCGTTCTCGCCATGAAATACCACCGCGCACGGCCGACGCAGGCCCGTCGTGCTCACACTGATGAATTGCCCGTCAAGCGTGAAGTACTGGAGTCGGCCGGCCTCGCGGTCGCAGATCAGCAGTCGCGGTGTCTGCCCGCGGTAGTCGACGTTGATGCCGTGGCAGGTGCTGAACTTGCCGTCTTCCTTACCGCCCCCGCCGAACTGACGGATGAACTTGCCGTCCTTGTCGAACTGGTAGATGAAGTTGGAGGCGTAGCCGTCGGCCATGTAGATATCGCCGTTGGGTCCGACCGCGACGCCAGTGGGGTTGAATCCGCCTGCGGTCGACTGCTCTGGCTTGCCCAGCCGCAGGACGACTTCGCCTTCGAGCGTGAGCTTGACCGCGCCCATCTTTTCCTTCTGGCCGTTGAGCGCACCGTAGAGGTAGCCCTTGCCGTCCTGCTCGACGTAGATGAGGCTGTGCAGGCCGTACTCGCCCTTGGCAATGCCTTTGACGACCTTGCCTTCCTTGTTGTAGACGAGGATGCCAAAGCCGTCCTGGTTAGCGGAGTTGAGGGTGATGTAGATGTTGCCTTCTTTGTCGACCGCGGCGCTGCCGTGGGTCGGGCCGAAGTTCTCACCCTTGAGGACCTGGGCCCAGCCGGGGATGGTCTTGAACTGGAAGTCGCCTTGGCCGAGCACGACGCTTTCGGTCTGGGCCCGGCTGGGTCGGTCGTTCACGTGGGCGCCGGGCGCATCGTGGGCCAGCGCAGCGGGGGCAACGGTCAGTAGAACGGCAAGAAGCAGGCGACGCATCGAGAATCTCCTTGATTGATCAAATCGTTTTCTAAGGGGGACAGGCATTCCTGCCTGTCATCCGGCGCAAGCCGGAGCTTTACTGATGATACCTCATCATGCCTCGGGCCTGCGACAGGCAGGAATACCTGTCCTACCGACCGAGCTACGCGAACAACTCCGGCTTGACGATGCCGTGCACGTCGGTCAGGCGGTAGTCCCGGCCCTGGAAGCGGTAGGTCAGGCGTTTGTGGTCAATGCCCATCAGGTGCAGGATCGACGCCTGCAGGTCGTGGATGTGGATCGGATTGTCCGCAACGTGAGCGCCCCACTCGTCGGTTTCGCCGATGGTCGCGCCAGCCTTCACACCGCCGCCGGCCATAAAGATCGTAAAGCAGTTGGGGTGGTGGTCACGACCCAGGAAGCCCTTGTCGTTCCTCGCCTCGTTCATCACGGTTCGGCCAAACTCGCCGGACCAGACCACCAGCGTCTCATCCAGCAGGCCCCGTCGCTTGAGGTCGGCGATCAGCGCGGCAATCGGCTGGTCGCTTTGCTTGCACTTCTCGGGCAGCTTGGTCATGAGGTCGTCATGGGGCCCGGTGCCGTGCACGTCCCAGCCCCAGTCAAAGAGCTGGACAAAACGCACGCCCGCCTCGCTCAGACGACGCGCAAGCAGGCAGTTGTTCGCGAACGACTCGGCGCCGGGGTTGGCGCCGTACATCTCCAGCGTCGCCTGCGTCTCGTTGCGGATGTTCATCACCTCCGGCACCGCGGTCTGCATGCGGAAGGCAAGCTCGTACTGCTCGATCCGCGTGAGCGTCTCGGGGTCGCCGAACTCCTTGGCCTGCTGCTCGTTGATCGTGTTGATCGCGTCGATGGTGCGGCGTCGTCCCTGGCGATCCATCCCATCGGGGTCGCTGACGTAAAGGATCGGGTCGCCCTCGGATCGGCACTGCACCCCGGCATGGAGCGATGGCAGGAAGCCCGAGCCCCACGCCGCGCCGCCGGCGTCCACGTTCCTTCCGCCGGAGACCAGCACCATGAACGCCGGCAGATTCGCCGACTCACTGCCCAGCCCGTACGTCAGCCAGGAACCCATCGACGGTCGACCCGCAATGAAGTGGCCCGTGTGTAGCGCAAGCTGCGCCGGCGCGTGGTTGAACTGATCGGTATGCAGCGATTTCACGATGCACAGCTCGTCGGCCACCTGCTTGAGGTTCGGCAAAAGCTCACTCATCCAAGTGCCGGACTTGCCCACTTGCTCAAACTTGTAGGGCGTGCCCAGGATCTTCGCGTTGGCCTTTACAAAGGCGGATCGGTTGGCGTAGACCTCCTGCGGAGCGACCTCGCCGTGACGCTTGTTGAGTAGCGGCTTGTAGTCGAACAAGTCGTGGTGCGGCGGCGAGCCGGCCATGTGCAGGTAAATGATCCGCTTGGCCTTGGGGGCAAAGTGTGTCGCGGCCTTGACGATCTGCTCCTCGCCAGGGCCGGCCGGCGCAGCAAAGCTGCCGTCGATCAGGAGGCTCGCCAGCGCGGCCGCGCCAAAGCTCTTGGTCGCTCGGCCCAGAAAGTGTCGGCGGGTAATCGCCAGTACGCGTTCCTGATGCAGCAGCGGATTGATGGTGTGATCAGTCATATTCGGCTCGCCTCAATGTCCCATGCTCTATATATCGCACATCACCTGTCGCACATCGCCTTAAGGCTTGTTAATCAGTTCATCCAGGTTCAGCAGCACATTGCCCACCAGCGTCATCGCCGCCGCTTCGGCCGCATCCATCCCCTCAGGCAAGGCCGGCGCCGGCCCGACCGCCATCGCCGCAGCCGCTTCCGGGTTCTCCCGATAGTCCGACAGCGATTGCGTGTAGACCTGCCGCAAGGCATCTAGCTCGATCTTGCTGGCCTCACGCTGAAGCGCCAGCCAGACCCCCAGCTTCAGGCGTGCGTCAACGTCATTGCCCGCCTCCTGGATCAGCCGTCGGCCGAGCATCTGCGCCGCTTCAACATAGACGCGGTCGTTGAGTGTCACAAAAACCTGTAACGGCGTATTCGTCCTTGAACGCTTGGACGTACACACATCACGAGAAGGCGCATCAAAGGCGGCGAAGGAGGCGTAGTGCGCGGTACGCTGCCAGTACGTGTACACGCCCCGGCGATAGAGGTCCGCGCCCTTGCTTTCCTGCTGCCTCACACTTGAAAACGACTGAGGAAGCTGACCTTCAGGCAGGTAAGGCGAGACCGAGGGGCCGCCGATCCGATCTGTATTGAGGATGCCCGCGATCGCCAGCGCCTGGTCACGGATCTGCTCGGCCGAGAGACGCATCCTCGGGCCGCGAGCCAACAAGCGATTAAACGGATCGATCTCAAGTTTCTCGGCGGTTTGCACGGCACTCTGTTGATATGCCGTCGACATCACGATCATGCGGATCAACGACTTGGTCGACCACGCGAGGTCCTGCTGATAAGTGACCGCGAGATAGTCCAGCAGCGCCTTGTTGCTGGGATAGCTGCCCTGGAACCCGAAGTCCTCGGTGGTTTGGACCAGCCCGACGCCCCAGATCTGTTCCCAGATACGGTTGACCTGGACGCGGGCGGTCAGCGGGTTGTCCGCGTGGACCAGCCATTGTGCAAGACCAAGCCGGTTACGCGGCGCATCCTTGGGGAAAGGGTGAAAGGCTTTGGGTGTGCCCGGCTGGATGATGCCGCCATCTTTGTCTGGAGCAAGGAAGCTGCCGCCCTTGAAAAGATAAGTCTCTCGCTGCTTGTCGGCGGGAAAATCCTTCATGACCAGCGTCGTGGGCACCTGGTTCATGAAGCTGTCCAGAGCCTTCTGCGCATCGATGAGTACCTGCTGCGCAGCCGTGGGCTTGTCGGGGCTGTCCTTGGGAGCGGCAAAGGGCTGCTCGCCTGCATCGGCCAGGGCCTGTTTAGCCTGAGCCAGTTGAGCCTCGCGTTTTTGGATTTCGCCCTGCTGTTCGGGGTAGGGCGCCTTGATGAACGGCTGGTCGTTGTAGTTGTCGTTGTCCTGGGTCTGGTTGAAAAAGGCGAAGAGCTGGTAGTACTCGTCGTGGAAGATGGGGTCGTACTTGTGGGTGTGGCACTGGACGCAGGCCATGGTGATGCCAAGCCAGACCTCGCCGGTCGTATTGACGCGGTCGATGATGGCGGCGACGCGGAACTCCTCGTCGTCGGTGCCGCCCTCGGTATTGGTCATCGTGTTGCGGTGGAAGCCCGTGGCGATGAGCTGGTCAGTCGATGGGTCGGGCAACAGGTCACCTGCCAGTTGCTCGACGGTGAACTGGTCAAAGGGCAGGTCGCGGTTGTAGGCATCAATGACCCAGTCGCGGTAACGCCAGATCGAGCGGGGACGGTCCTCCGCGTAGCCCTGCGTGTCGGCAAAGCGGGCCTTGTCCAGCCACTGCTTGGCCCAGTGCTCGCCAAACTGAGGCGAGGCGAGTAACTCATCAACGACCCGCGAATAAGCATCAGGCGACGGATCGCTGACAAAGGCCTTGGCCTGCTCGGGCGTCGGGGGCAGACCGATCAGATCGATATAAACCCGACGGATCAGCCGGTGCGGGTCCGCAGGCGCGTTGGGCTTAAGCCCGTTCTCGTAGAGCTTGGCCAATACAAAAAGGTCGATGTCATTGCTCGCCCACTTGGGGTCCGCTTCCGCAGGCAGCTTGGGCAGTTCGGGCTTGACCGGCTTGGTGTACGCCCAGTGCTGGGTGTACTCGGCACCCTCATTGATCCAGCGACGCAGCGTCTCGATCTGTGCCTTGCTCAACTGGGGCTTACCCGAGTCCATCGGCGGCATCTTCCGCGAGGCCTTGGTCGTTGTCAGCACGTCGATGACCGCGCTGTCGTCGGCGTGGCCGGGCTTGATGAACTCAAAGCCCACCGCCTCTTCTCGCACATCCAGACGGAAGCCGGCCTTCTTGGCCTGTGCCGACTCCTGGTCCGGGCCGTGGCAGTTCAGGCAGTGATTCGAGAGGATCGGCAGCACCTCACGCGCAAAGTCAACGGGCTTCTGGCCCGACTGATCGGCGGTTTTGCCGGCCTGCGGCGTGTTGTCCTTGATCAGGACCACCTCGCTATTGTCAGACTCGTGCGTCCGACTCGGATCGGTCGGGCCGGACACTAGGCTCGGGATGATCAACGCCCCGGCAACGAGGACGCAGCCAGCCAGTGACACGATGGTTCGGTTTTTGGTTCGCATGGCAGGAGTGGCACGTTTAAAACTTGTGTCTGGCAGAGATTCGCAAACGCATGATCGGTTGCAGGCAACACCGCTGACGCATCAGCTAGCTAGCCATCGCCATCAACCTCCGTACATGGTAGGTCGAAAAAACATGCGTTACCAGTAGTAATAGATCAAAAAGTCAGGCCCGGCGTTACGCCCAGCAGCAAAAAACAAGGGCCGATGATCGGCCCTTGAGCAAAAAACTAATGAACTGGCTTTTGATCCCGCCTCAGCCGCCGACGCGGGCGTTCGTCACCCGGCGGACCAGGTCGGCGGTCGAGTCCGCCATCAGCTTGGACATGATGTGGGTCCGGTGGACCTTGATGGTTTCGATCGAGCGGTGCATCTTGGTGGCGATCTGCTTGTTAGTCAGGCCGTTGACGATCTCGTCGAGTACTTCTTTTTCACGCGGGGTCAGAGCGTCCAGGCGTGAGAGCGTCTGCGAGCGTTCAGCACGGTCCGGGGCCCCCTGCTTCCATTCCTTCATCACGCGGTTGATCGTTTCGGGCAGGCGCGGGCTGGAGAGGTCGTCCTTTACCAGGTAGGCGTTAGCGCCGGCCCGGGTGATCTCGGCGGCGAGGTATTCGTCACCCTGGCCGGTGAGAACGATGACCGGGTGCAGCAGGCCGAGCTGGCGCATTTCACGGATGACTTCCAGGCCGGTGGTGGTGCTCAGGCGGTAGTCCAGAAAGACAACCGCAGGGTTAATCTGTTTGATGCGTGCGAGGGCGTTTTCGGCATCCACTTCCGAACTCAGTTCGTAGGGTCCATCGGGAAGCATCGCCAAACGCTCACGCAAGAGGACAATGTCGTCCTCGTTGTCGTCGATCATTAGAACGGGAGTTGGATCTGCCATAGCCGTATATCACTAACCCAGGGAAGTTAACTAGTATAATACGCCAGTACATCCATCGGACGCAAGCGAAGCATACTTCATCATTCAAGGTTAGTCGATTCGGGTAATACAAACAACCCGCCTGTTGGGGCGGGTTGTAGGGGATGGTCAGGTTGTACAGGTCGATCGGATCAGGCAGGCTTGGCCATAGGAACCCGGTCGGTATTGCCGGGACCCCATCGGTCCAGAACCCGGCAAGCCAGGTCGCGGAGGTGGCGGAATTCGACCGGCTTACGGAAGTAGTCGCGGGCACCGCCTTCGGTAGCGCGGCGGACGTCTTCCGGCTGCTCGCTGGTGGTGAGCATCACCACCGGGATCGAACGCAGTTCCGGGTCGGACTGGACCCACTCCAGCACATCAAATCCACTGAAACGTGGCATGTTGATGTCAAGGAGCACAACGTCCGGGCGATCGTTGAGGTTGTTGCGAAGGAAGCTCAACGCTTCTTCGCCATCGGAGATCGCATCCAGGCGGTGAGCAACGCCCGACTCGCGGAACGCCTCCCGTACGAGGAAGATGTCGTCGTCGCTATCGTCGACCAGAAGAATGTGGGGTTCAGTCTTGGGCATAATGAGCTTTCTCCCGGACGCTCACATTATCACCCAATTTTATCCGCTTCGCTATAACCAATACTTAGTAATAATGCGATTAATAAAAGGCCAAAATGAAGCGCGATCCCCCTTGTGGGTTATCTTCAACCCAGACTCTACCCCCATATCGCTCCGCTACCTGCGCTACAATCGCCAAGCCCGCACCGGTGCCCGGCACCTCGCGACCGACGCCACGCTGGAACAAACCGAAGATCCGCTCACGCTGATGCAGCTCTACACCCGGGCCCTTGTCCTCGAAGACAAGACCCAACAGGCAGCGCTCGGCGGCGGCCTGACGCTTGCGATCGCCAAGCTGCTTGGCGTCGCTATACATACTAATCGTTAGTTGTGGATGCTGGCCATCCTTCGTGAACTTCAGCGCATTGGTCACCAGGTTGTGAACCGCCTGACGCAGCCAGAACGCGTCGACCTTCAGCTCCGGCAGGTCGTCCGCAACGCTGACCTCGGCGTGCGTGCGGTCCACCGTCTCCTGCAGATCGCTGAGCACTTCCTTGACAATCTTCCCGGTGGAGACCATGCCCGTCGCGGGCTCGGCACGCTGAGCGCGGGAGAGCGTCAAGACGTCTGACAACAATTGGTCAAGCCGTTCGGCACCGCGGATGACACGGTTGAGCATGTCCTGGCTGGACTGGCCCAGGGACTCGTACTCGCGCTCGACGACCAGGCCGGAGAAGTTACGGATCGCCCGCAAGGGCTCGCGCAGGTCGTGTGAGATCACGTACAGCAAGGCCTTGAGGTCTTTGTTGCGCTGGGCCAGTTCACGCTGAACCTCGGCGACATCGGTCAGGTCCACCGCCGAGCCGCCGACATACACCGCGCCCTTGGCATCGGTATACGTAAAGCGCGTGACCATCAACGGCACGACCCGCTCGCCCACCGGCATCTCAACGTTGACCGTCTGTGCATCGGAGCCGGTGCTGCTGCTGACTAAATCAGCATGTCTGGACATCAACGCGAAGGCTTGGCCCGTCTTGGCCTCAAGCACTTCGTCGGGCGTTTTGCCCACGCAGTCCTGGGCCTTGACCGCCAGCATCTGCTCGAACGCGGGGTTCACAAACACGAAGCGACCGTCGCAGTCCACCGCCCACTTGATGGCCGGCGAATTGTTCATAAACGCACGGAAACGCCCGTTTAATGACCGAAGCTCGTCCTCGGCCTGCTTGAGGTGCGTGATATCGGTCGACACCACAACCACGCCGTCGATCTCGCCGGCCGTGTTGCGCGTGGGCATCTTGTCGGTCTGGACGTAGTGGGTCCGCCCGTCCTGGCTGACCAGCGACTCGACCACGCCGAGCCTTGGCTTGCCGGACTTGATGACTTCATTGTCTTCACGCAGCAGGTGCTCGGCCCGGTCGGGATAAAACCGTCCAAAGGGCTGGCCAACCATGTCCACGGGCGATTGCCCGGCCGAGCGCGCAGCCGCCTCATTACATTGCAGGATGTTGCCCGCGGTGTCCTTGCGCCAGACCATCGCCGGCAACCGGTCGAGCACCGCCTGCGTCTCGCGTCGGGCGTGTTCGGATTCTTCGACGGCCGCGTGCATCTTCGCGTTCTGTTCGTCGCGGTCCATCTCAGCGCCAAGGATCGCCGACAGCAACTCGACAAAGTCGCGGTCCTGCGGGTCAAAGCCCCGGCCCAGGGCGTCCCGGCTGGCGAAACTCAGCGTGCCCCAGATCCGGCCGTTGACGCGCAGCGGCGTGCCGATGTACGTCTCGTAAGCAAATACGCGGTAACACGGGTGCCCGGCCAGGGCTGTGTGCGCGGCGTGGCTGACATAAAACGTGTCATCACACTCGATGGATTTTTCGCAGAAGGTCTGCCCCAGCGCCAGCGTCTGCCCGACACGCAGCGGCGAGCCGGACATCGAGCAAAGCGAGCGAACCTCGTAGGTCGTGCCACGCACGCGCGCGATCACGCCGACATCCAGCCCGAAGCGTCGACAGCCCAGCGCCAGGATGCCGTCAAAGGTTTCATCCAGTACCCGCGCCGGATTTCGCAAGAGACGGGTCAGCTCGGAGAGAACCGAAGCCAGTCCGGTGGGCGTGACGGGTGTAGTGGCCTTGAACTCTCTCATCATCAGCTGCTTGGCTTGGAAGAGCACCGCAACAGCCGGAAGACTATTGCTACGATTCCCCATCAGTTCTAGCGGCAATGCACTAGACCTAAGTCATTATCGCACATTTTACTCCCGGACGTAAGACCTGTTCGGAAATGATCGGCCTGAACTTGAGGGTTTTCCATAAACACCCCTGTTGGGTTATAGTCCCCCAACCTTTCCGAGGGCTGACCCCTCTGGCCTCCTATGGAGCTGCACCCGATGACTGCCACTGCAAATCCCCCTTCTGCGGTACTCACGCGTCTAAGCATCATGATGTTCCTCCAATTCTTTGCCTGGGGGGCGTGGTTTGCGACGCTAAGCCTGGCGATGAGCACGCACGATCTTGGCGCGTTCATCGGCGGGGCCTACGAGAGCGCACCGATCGCCGCGATCTTCGCCCCGCTGTTCCTCGGGCTGATCGCCGACCGCCTGTTCCCCTCGGACAAGGTCATGGCGGTGCTGATGATGATTGGCGGGGTGCTGATGTGCCTGCTGCCGGGCATGGCCGAGAAGACCGAGGCGCTGTACCAGCCGGTTGCCGCGCTGAGCCAGCAGTTGCAGGAATCGCCGGAAGCCGTCTCGCTGCTGTCGGCAACACCGGACGCGAACGTGATTGCTCAACTAAGCGAGGACGGTGCTGTATTAAGTGACGAAACGACCAAGACGCTGGCCGGGTACAACGCGGCGAACGGCGAGTACCTCGCCTCGGGCGGGACGATCGTGTGGGTGATGATCGCGTACATGCTCTGCTACATGCCCACGCTCGGGCTTTCCAACACGATCACGTTCACGCACCTGCCGCAGGAGTTGTTCCCCAAGGCGCGCGTGTGGGGCACGATCGGCTGGATCGCCGCGGGCCTGGGCCTGGGGGCGGTGGGCTGGTCCAACTCGCTGAATATCTTCTGGCTGGGCGCGGTCAGCAGCCTGCTGCTGGGCGTGTACTGCTTCACGCTCCCGCACACCCCGCCGCCGGCGAAGGGCAAGCCGCTGAACATCGGCTCGCTGCTGATGCTTGACGCGTTCAAGCTGCTCAAGAGCCCCTCGTTCTTCGTCTTCGCCCTCTGCTCGATGCTGATCTGCATCCCGCTGGCGTACTACTACGGCCAGACCTCGAACTACCTCGGCGCGGCCGGGTTCAAGGAAGCCGGTGCCGCGATGACCCTGGGACAGATGTCCGAGATCATCTTTATGATCCTGATCCCCTTCTTCTTCCGCAGGCTCGGCGTCAAGCTCATGCTGCTGATCGGTATGGGCTGCTGGGTCGCACGCTACGCGCTGTTCGCGATGGGCGCTCCGGATCAGGTCATGTGGATGCTGCTGCTGGCGATCGCGCTGCACGGCATCTGCTACGACTTCTTCTTCGTCACCGGCTTCATCTACACCGACAAGAAAGCCCCCGCCGAGGTCCGTGGGCAGGCCCAATCATTACTCGTCTTCCTGACGCAGGGGCTAGGCATGTTCTTCGGCTTCCGCATGGCCTTCGGCGGGAACATCCCCTTCACCAGCATCGCGATCCCTAACCACGTCGGTGGGTACGGCGCAGCGCCCGCGAATCACCAGCCCCTGATCGACCACATCACCCAACTCAAGGGCGACCAGCCCGCGCCCAGCTTCTTCGACTCGCTACTGGGGATGTTCGGCAAGGGCTACCCCGAGGGCATCAACATGGACATCGTCGCCAGCGCCATGGCGGACTGGAAGAACTACTGGCTGTTCCCCGCAGGCATGGCCGCGGTCATCATGGTCATCTTCGCCATCGCGTTCTGGGACAAGGTCAGCGCTAATGAAGTCTCACAGGCCAAGGTCGCCAAGGCTGTGCAGGAAGAAAAGATCGTGTAACCCCCGATCTCCCGCCAGCATCTGACCCTTAACAGACACGCCTCGTCACACCGACCTCCAGGAGCTATCCATGAAACGCCGAGACTTCCTCGCCACCGGTGCCGCCGCCGCTGCCGCACTCACCACCGCCAGCGTTGCGCAGGCGCAGGACACGCCCAAGCCCGCGGGCAACGGCGGCAAGTTCAAGATGAAGTACGGCCCGCACCCGGGCCAGTTCAAGGCCCACGCCGGCGAAGACTACCTCGACCAGATCCAGTTCTGTGCCGACCAGGGCTTCACCGGCTGGGAAGACAACGGGCTGCCCGGGCGTGACCCCAAGCTGCAGGAAGCCATGGGCAAGAAGCTCGCGGACAACGGCATGACGATGGGCGTCTTCGTCTCCGTCTCCGCCGATATGGCCAGCAAAAGCGACAAGGACTACCGCGACGAACTTAAGAAGCGCATGACCTCCATGCTCGATGTCGCCAAGCGCAGCGGCGCCAAGTGGTCGACGGTCGTGCCCGGCAACGTGACCCAGCGCATCGAGATGGACTACCAAACCGCCAACGTCATTGACAACCTCCGTGCGCTATCCGAAGTCTGCGAAACCACCGGGCTGGTCATGGTGCTTGAACCCTTGAACTGGTGGGCCAACCACCCGGGCCTGTTCCTGACCAAGGTGCCCCAGGCCTACCTGATCTGCCGTGCGGTCAACAGCCCAAGCTGCAAGATCCTCGATGACCTGTATCACCAGCAGATCACCGAGGGCAACCTGATCCCCAACATCGACAAGGCGTGGGACGAGATCGCGTACTTCCAGGTCGGCGACAACCCCGGCCGCAAGGAGCCCTACTCGGGCGAAATCAACTACCGCAACATCTTCAAGCACCTGCACGACAAGGGCTACACTGGCGTGATCGGCATGGAGCACGGCCACAGCCTCGGCGGCATCGAGGGCGAAAAGAAGTGCATCGAAGCCTACCGCATGGCGGATGATTTTTGATTGAAGACCCTGGCTCTCGGGTGCC
>JBGSTE010000653.1:0-1805 GCA_041736655.1 Phycisphaeraceae bacterium
CCGGTGCCCGCGAGCCTCCGCAACAGCGAAGCGATCAACTGGCCCAGCGACGCCGACACCGCAGCATCAACCCTCACCGCGCCCGGCGCATATCTATCGCTCGATGGCAACCGGCAGACCACCGCGGGCCTGTGGGTTGAGCTGGACCCCGCCGAGTCCGACACGCGTGTTGGCAGTTCGTGGGCCGAGCAAGATACGACGACCGCAGACGCATCAACACCCGGCCAGCCGATCTCCGCGGCCGAACTGGCGACCGACCGTGTGCCGCCCATTGAGCTTTGGCCGTACTTCACGCTCGGTGTCCTGCTGCTGGCCGGGTGCGAGTCGCTGCTGCTGTGGCGCTTTGCTTCGGATCAAGGGGGTGGCGCATGAACGAAGTGTGGCTCCTGGCGCAGTCGCTCTATCGCCCGCCGATCGCGCTGGGCTGGGTTTTCTTAGTTGTGCTCGTGGTGCTGTTCGCTGCTGCGCTGGCCATGCGTCGCGAGCGGACGCGCTGGACGCTGCTCTTGCGCCTCTGTTCGCTGGCCGGGCTGGTTTATCTTCTGGTGGGGCCAAGCCGCTTAGTACCCAACGATCCGGACAACAGCTCGCCGCCACGGCTGACGGTGCTGATCGACACCTCCGCGTCGATGGCGCAGATGGATGGCGCGACCAAGGCCGACGCTCCGCCGATCAGCAGGCTTGAGGCGGTGAACGAGGGCTGGCTGAGCGACGAGGTGCTTGCCGAGCTGCGCCGCGTCGCCGACGTTGATCTGGTCTGGTTCGACGAGCAGGCCCGCACGCTCGGCTTAGACGCCGACACGCCGACCGGCGACGGTACGCACCTGATCGATACGCTTGTACAAACCGACGCCGATGCGACGCTGATCCTCAGCGACGGCCGCGACACCACGCCGCGCCGCCCCGGCGACTTCACCGCAAGCCCCAACAGCGCCGGCCGCGTCTTTGCCGTGCCCGTCGGCTCGCCGCGATCTTCGCCTGACCTGTCTTTACAGGCCTGGCCGGCGAGCGATCGACTCTTTGAGGATCAATCGACGACGATCACCGTTGCGCTAACTCAGCAGGGTTTTGACGGCCGATCCGCCCTCGTCACGCTGTCACACAACAGCACGATCATCGAGCGAAAGCCCATCACGCTCGACCAGCCCGGCATGGAGATGACCTTCGATATCGCCCCGACACTGGCGCCCGGCCAAACGGTCGAGGCTCACAGCTACCAGGCAAGCATCACGCTGGCCGAGGGCGAGGAGGCCTATACCGACAACAACGCGGAAGACCTGTTCGTGCAGGTCAGCCGTGGACGCGTGAGGGTGCTGCTCATCGAGGGCGAGCCGTACTGGGACACGCGTTCACTCGCGCGGTTGGTTGCTTCGCATCCACGCTTTGATCTCACGGCTGTCTACGGCTTTGGGGATCAACGTCGAACGCGCCTGCTCGGTGAGCAAGCTGAGCAGGGCATCGACCCGACACAGGTGTTGAATAGCTTTGACATCGTCATCCTCGGCCAGCGCGTGGATCGTCTGGTTGACGAGGGCTTTGCGCAGCGGCTGACTGCATTTGTGCAGGACGGCGGGGCGGTGGTTTTTGCCCGCAGCGAACCGTTTGATCGTCAAAGCGCCAACGGCCGGCAACTGCACGAAGCGGTGGCGACCATCAGCCCGGTGCAGTGGGGGCAACCGATCATCGGTGCGATGAAGGTCCGGCTCAGTGAAAGCGGCGCGGGGCCCGGGCCGCTGGCGAATCTGCAGGATGAGGCGGTGCTCTCGCGTCTGCCGGGCATGCTGGCGGCGACGCGGATCGAGGGC
>JBGSTE010000687.1:0-5166 GCA_041736655.1 Phycisphaeraceae bacterium
CGCGCAGCGTCCCGTGCGAGTGGTGACAAATGCTTCGCACGGGACGCTGCGCGTCGCCCGCTACACCGCATTCACGGCTTCCAATGCAAGCGTCAACCCGTCGTACGCCGGGAGCACGCCATCGGGTAATCGTGCAAGCAGTTCTTCATGCGAGTGGTCGTGGGCCATGTGGGTGAGATAGGTTTGGTTGGCGGCGATCTGCTGGGCGAATTCGCAGGCGCGGTCGAGGGTCATGTGGGTGGGGTGGTGTCGTTCGCGCAGGCCGTCGAGGATGAGGACATCGAGGCCTTGGAGTTGTGCGAGTGTTTCGGGCGGGATGGCGGAGCAGTCGGTGCAGTAGGCGAGTGATCGGCCGGCCCAATCGACGCGGAAGCCCAGCGTGGGCAATCGGCCGTGCATGAGGCGGATGGGCAGCCAGGTCGCGCTACCCAGCGTCAGTGCGGCACCCGGTTTGATGGGCATCGGCAGGAGTTGGGCGATGAAGGTCTTGTTGACGTTGCGGTGCGGCTGAAAGATGTAGTGGAACATCTGCTCGAGCGACGCGATGACCGAGTCCTCGGTGTAGAGGTCGATCGCCCGGTCCATCACCGCGTTAAAGCGTCGCAGGTCGTCCAGGCCCAGCACGTGGTCGGCGTGGGCGTGAGTGAGGAGCAGGGCGTCGAGCCAGTTGAGGTCGTGACGGATCGCCTGGCGACGGATGTCCGGCGAAGCGTCGATGAGCACCGTGAAACGGTCCGGCATTGCCCCGGAAGTTGCCCCGGAAGTAGCCTCGGTATGTGCTTCCCCCAGTCTCGGGTAGCGGACGACGACGCTGGCCCGGTCGCGCTGGTCGCGCGGGTCGGCGGAGGTGCACACGCGGCAGTTGCAGCCGATCATGGGGATCCCGGCGCTGGTCCCGGTGCCTAGAAAGGTCAGTTCAAGGGGCATGGCAGGGATGATAGGGCGATCTGCCTGAGGGGGCGAGAGGAACCTGCCGGGCAACAAGGGCGTATGATGTTTGCACTGCCGCTCGTCTTAAATTGAAACAGGAGCCACGATGATGATCTGCCGCTTGACGACCCTCGGCCTCGTACTGCTCGCGTGTGTGTTGACCTTGCCGGTGATGGCCGGCGAGTTCCCGGACGACTATTACTTTGACCGGCCCGACGAGCACAAACAGCTTGAAGGCAAGGATGCGCCGGCTCTGGAAGTAGGCGAGTGGATCGGCGAAGAATTTAAGAGTGAGGACCTCAAGGGCAAGATCGTCATCATCGACTTCTGGGCGACCTGGTGCGGGCCGTGCATCGCGGCGATGCCCCACAACACCGAGCTGGCCAAGAAGTATGCGGAGCAGGGCGTCAAGCTCATCGGCGTATGTGTCAGCGGCGACCCCGAGCAGATGCCCAAGATTGTGAATGACAACGGCGCGAAGTACCCCAACGCATTTGCCAAGGGCCAGCAGATCGAGAAGGACTGGCCGATCCAGTGGTACCCGACCTACGCGGTGGTGGACCGGCAGGGCGTGGTCCGCGCAATCGGGCTGAACCCCAACTCGATCGAAGATGTGCTCGAAACGCTGCTTGAAGAAGACGCCAGCGCAACGGGCAAGGTCCGCATCAAATCATCGTGGAAGGAAGGCGACGAAGAGAAACGCGCCCGGCTCAAGGAACTCGAAGCGCAGGCGGCCAGCCCGCCGGCCCTGACGGTGGAGAACTGGATCAACAGCGAAGCGATCAAGCTCGAAGAACTCAAGGGCAAGGTGGTCGTGCTGGATTTCTGGGCGACCTGGGCTGGGCCTTCGATCCGCAAGATCGCGTTCCACAATGAACTGGTCGAGAAGTACGGCAAGGACGGGTTTGTGCTCATCGGCATCAGCGCGACCTACGGCGGCGAGGCGATGGCAGACATCGTCAAGGAACACGGCATCAAGTACCCCGTGTGTGTGGATGTCGACAACAAGACCAACACCGCGTACGGGCCAAATGGCTTCCCGGACTACTACGTGATCGACAAAGCGGGCAAGCTCCGCATCGCCGATTGCAGCAACGAAACGATAGAAGAAGCGATCAAGGCGCTCTTGGCGGAGAAGCTTGAAGATGCTGAGGCTAAGGCCGAGGTAGAACAGCCCGCGACGGACACGCCGACGCAAGTTCCGCCGGTGGTGCTGCCGGTTGAAGGGCAGTGAAACAGGTTGGCAGCTCACACCGCCGTCGTCGCGACGACCGGCAGTGACAGGTCATCGAAGCTTTGCGTGATGTAACGTTCATGCGCCAGGCCGGCGATCATCGCGGCGTTGTCGACGCACAAGGACATCGCGGGGATGTGCAGGTCTAAGTCGAGCTTGACTGCAAGATCAGCTAGTCGAACACGCAGGAGTGAGTTGGCGCTGACGCCGCCGCCGACGATGAGCGATCGCGGCGTGACGCCTGAATCGACCAGGTGCTTGTTCGCCCGCTTGAGCTTGATGATGAGGGTGTCGACGATCGCCTGCTGAAACGACGCGGCGAGGTCGATGCGCTGGGTGTCGGTCAGGTCGTCGGCGTCACGCTCGAATCGCGCACTCGCGCCCCGGCCCACGGGCGTGCCACGCACGGCGTAAAGCAGGGCGGTCTTCAAACCACTGAACGAAAAATCAAGCGAGTCCGGGCCCAAGAGCGGGCGCGGCAGGTCGTATGCTTTTGCGTTGCCTTGCTGGGCAAGCTTGTCGAGCCTTGGCCCGCCGGGGTAGCCGGCCTTGAGCATGACCGCGGCCTTGTCGTAAGCCTCGCCCACCGCGTCGTCGATCGTCTTGCCCAGGAGGTGCACGCATGTCGGCGAGTCGACACGATAGAGCGACGTGTGTCCGCCTGACACGACAAGACCCAGGGCAGGATATGCAAGCGCCGCTTGCGGCATAGCAATGCCACGCTCCACCAGCATCGGCGCATACAGATGCGCCAGCACATGATCGACGCCGATCAAGGGCAGACTCAGCGACCAGGCCAGGGCCTTGGCAGCGCTGGTGCCGACGATCAGCGAACCGACCAGGCCCGGGCGGTTGCCGACCGCGATCGCGCTGAGTTGTTGTGGCTTGACGCCTGCATCGTCCAGTGCGGCGCTGACGACCGGCAGCAGTCTTTCGAGGTGTGCCCGGCTGGCGATCTCCGGCACGACGCCGCCGTAGCGCTCGTGCAGGTCGTGCTGGGTGCTGACGACGCTGCTGAGCACCACGCGGCCGTCTTGAACGACGGCGGCGGCGGTTTCATCACAACTGGTTTCCAGGCCGAGGATCAAGGACATGGCTTAACTCAGGGCTGCGCGGCCGGTTGCAGTTGCGTCTGCGGGTCGGCCTGTTCAAGCGATTGCAATTGCTGATCGATCTGTTTGATCGAGTCCATCAGTTCCTGCTTCCGCTGGGTGAGTCGTTCGTGTTCGCTGGGCTCAGTGAGTGCTTCTTCGGCAGTCACGCCGACCTTCGGCCAGTTGCCGCTGGCGAGTTTGCCCTGCGCCGCTTCGAGCGCGGCCGCGAGTTGGTCGTCCAGCAGGGTTTCGCGGATCCACTGCGGGCTGACCGGGCCGGTGAGCTTGGCGTACGGATCATTGAGATCGCTGTCGCGGCGCTTAAGCAGCATCGCCAGCAGGCGTTCATCATCCATCGGTACGTAACAACCCGGCGAGGGGTCGACGCCCCATTCCTTGGCATCGGGCAACCGGTGGATCATACGGCCCGAAGGGATATACCAGTAGGCGGTGGTCAGCTTCAGCGCGCTGTTGCCGTCGTCAAGGGGCAAGAGTTGTTGCACGCTGCCCTTGCCGTAGGTGCGTGTGCCGACGATCAAAGCTCGTTGGTTGTCCCGCAGCGCGCCAGCGACGATCTCCGAGGCTGAAGCGCTGTACTCGTTGACCAGCACAACCAGCGGGAGGTCAGGCAGCAGAGTCTGCCCACTTGATTTTGCAACAATCGCTTGATCATCCTTGCCTTGCGTGCTGACGATCGTTTTGTTCGCGGTGAGGAACATATCCGAGATATCAACCGCCGCATCAAGCAAACCTCCACCATTATCGCGTAGATCGAGGATCAGCGCCTGCATGCCCTCGTTGCTGAGTGTGGTCAGGCGGCGATAAATTTCCTCGTACGACTTTTCGCCAAATTGCGTAAGCCGGACGTAGGCGATTTTCTGCTGCGGGTCGATCATGTAGAAGTCGCCGTTGCCCGGGTCGTGGCGGAAGCCCTGAACGCTGGCGACTTCGATCTTGGCGCGGGTGATGGTGAGGTCGTGGATGCTGCCGTCGAGGTGTTGGATCTTGATGGCGACGGTTGTGCCGGCCATCCCTTTGAGCTTGGTCATAGCCTCGTTGATATCGATGCCCAGCGTGTCCTGGCCGTCGATTTGAAGGACGATGTCGCCGGGCTTGACGCCGCTGTCCCACGCCGGCGAATCGTCGAGTGGGCGGACGATACGCAGGCGGTTCTCGTGGATGTCGATCTCGGCCCCGATGCCGGTGAACTCTCCGCCGACGTGTTCATTGAAGTAGGCCAGGTCCTTGGCGCTGAGGTATTGGGTGTTTGGATCGCCCAGCGTGTCGGCCATGCCCGCGAGGGCCGCATCGATCAGGGCCTGGTCGTCGACCTCGCCGACATAGCGCGCGTGGATCTGCTCGCGGGCCTGGGCCAGGACGCTCAGCTCGCGCAGGATGCCGTACGGCCGAAGCCACGCGAACGCCACGACGTTTCCGATCAGCGCCATGACAACCACGAGCAGGGCGATGGAGCCCGCTAGTCGGTGGTGTCGGCCAATCTCGGGGGGGTTGCTGGGCATCTGCTCATCATACGGTCGCGGCCGTGCGGCGGGTTCGTCCTCGGATGCGTATGCTGTCGCTCATGGCCAAAGCCCGGATCAAATTTATGTGCCGATCATGCGGCGCGGTGCAGCACAAGTGGATGGGCAAGTGCCCGGACTGCGGGGCGTGGGACGCGCTCGATGAGTACCGCGACGTCGGCGAGGCGGCACGGTCCGACCCCTTCGCTTCGATCGATCCGGCATTGAATACCGCCTGGGCCAAGGCAGCGCCGATCGGTGCGGTCAGCGAGGCCGACCGACCCATGCTGCGCATCGCCACGGGCATCGGCGAACTGGACCGCGTGCTGGGCGGGACCACGGACGAAACATCGATGACAGCGTCGACCAAATCGCTCGGGGGCGGCGG
>JBGSTE010000704.1:0-4869 GCA_041736655.1 Phycisphaeraceae bacterium
CCGCCGCCCCCGCGACACCACGCGGGGGACGAGTCGAGGCAAGCTGCGAGACAGCAGATATATTTAATGTACTTCTCCCCTTTTCCGCGCCTTTTCCGCGCTTACTTCTCCCCTTTTCCGCGCTCGCCTTTCCCGCGTTCGAAGGGGGTAGATGGGGGAAAGTAGTGCTATAGCGTTAGAACTTACAAGCCACACAAGTCGCAGGCACCGCTGAATTCGTCCGCACCTGATACGCTCCATCACCCATGCCTGTCGATACCACGTACCCAAGGGCGACGCCTTGTTCATCTTTCAGAATCAACGTTAACGGTCCTTGGCTCGATAGTACCGTGAGAATTCGTTTCTCAATCTGCTTAGGAGTGATCTTCTCAATTATTGAGCTGTCAGCAAAAGTTAGGTGCCCCGAATCCACGACCACTTGAAATTTTTGTTGCTTCGCTACGCCCGACTCACCAATTAAATGCAGCTTGACGTGCGTGACGTATCCGTCTTTACTAACCGCACGCACGGCGTACTCACCTGGCTGAACGTCTATGCGAACCGCAGTGGATAAATCCCAATGATCGGAGATCAGCATCTGCCCGGTATCTAGTTGGATAGTCCCCGATGCCTGATTGCATTCCCTAAGATACGGATCATCCAGCTCGGCAGGTAATTTAATGCTATTAACATACGCCCAAAAAAAGCCAATAACTACACAGATGGCTAACGGCATCCAGAAGTAAGAGTGAATCGGCTCGATAAAATATACGATCACGGCTAGCACACCAAACGCGAGACCAATGAAGGACAAGTTGTCGACTACGCGTAATAGGCGTTCTTTTGAGGAGGCCTTCATCCGAGTGTTCCGAATCGGAAGAAAATTGGTTCTGTGCGTCAAGATAACAGACGAAGAGCTAATCGTTTTCCGCTATCATCCCCACCCTGACCCTACACCCCACGCCCCAACCCCTACACCCTCCCAGACCCCATGAAGATCCACGAATACCAGTCCCGTGAGCTGCTCGAGAAGTTTGGCGTCCCTGTTCCCCCGGCCATTGTCGTTGACTCGGCCGACCAGGCGGTCGAGGCGTTTAAGACGCTTCAGAAGGACGGCGCGACGCTGGCGGTGGTCAAGGCCCAGGTCCATGCCGGCGGGCGTGGCAAGGGGGGCGGGGTCAAGCTCGTCAAGTCGGCCGAGGCTGCCCGGGAGGCGGCGTGGACGATCCTCAGTAAGCCGTTGGTGACGCCGCAGACCCCGCCGGAGGGCGTGCCGGTGAACAAGCTGCTGATCGCGGCGGGCGTGGACATCGCCAAGGAGTATTACCTGGGCATGGTCGTCGACCGTTCGCGTGGCTGCCCGGTGCTGATGGCCTCGAGCGAAGGCGGGATGGATATTGAAGAGGTCGCGGCCCACTCGCCAGAAAAGATCATCAAGGAGCCGGTGGACCCGGACACGGGCCTGCAGCAGTACCAGGCCCGGAAGGTCGCGTTCGCGCTGGGCTTTACCGGTAAGCAGGTCGGCCAGGCGGTCAAGGTCATGATGTCCCTGGCCAAGCTGTTCCTGGGTACCGACGCGTCGCTCGTCGAGATCAATCCGCTCATCGTCACCCCCGCCAGCGCCGACCACCCCGACGGACAGGTGCTGGCGATTGACGCGAAGATCGATTTCGATGACAACGGCCTGCACCGGCATAAAGACCTGCAAGCGATGCAAGACCCCGGCGAGGTCGACGCCTCCGAAGCACAAGCGGCGAAGTTTGGCCTGAGCTACATCAAGCTCGACGGCACGATCGGGTGCCTGGTCAACGGCGCGGGCCTGGCCATGGCGACGATGGACATCATCAAGCTCCACGGCGGGGACCCGGCCAACTTCCTGGACGTCGGCGGCAGCGCCAACGAAGAGGCCGTGACCGAGGCCTTCCGCATCATCCTCGCGGACCCGAACGTCAACGGCATCCTCGTCAACATCTTCGGCGGGATCGCCAAGTGCGACATCATCGCCAACGCCATCGTCAACGCCGCCAAGGAAGTAGGCTTCAAGGTCCCGCTGGTGGTTCGACTGGAAGGCACGAACGTCGAGCCGGCCCGGAAGATCCTGGAGGCTGCCAAGGCGGACATCCCGACGATGATCGTGGGCAAGAACCTCACCGACGCGGCGAAGAAGATCACACAGGCTGTGGCGGTGTGATGGAGGCCCGGGGCTTTGGGCGTTTACGCTGCGATCAGGCTGGCGTTAGCCTTGCCATGAAGCTCGCTATTGATTTAACAAATCTCTTGCCTGCAAGAGGCCGGGCTGGTACATTCTGCTGATCGGGCTTCGGTCATCCACAATCATCTCACAGACGGGGTTTTCACATGAGTAAGGGTGTGCTTTACGCGGCGACGGCGGGCCTGATCGGCGCGGTCATCTGGGGCCTGATCGCGTACTACGCGGACATGGAACTGGGCCTGCTGGCCTGGGGGATCGGCGCGGCGGTCGGGGTGGCGATGATGGCGGGCGCTCAGGAGAAGGCCGGCATGCCGACGGGGATGCTCGCGCTGGGCATCGCGGCGGCTTCGATCCTCGGCGGCAAGTTGATCATGGTTGAGATGATCTTCAGCGAGGTCGACACAGAGTGGGACGCGGAAATCGCCCGGCTCAAATCAGACGAGCCCTACGCCATCAGTTGGGTCGCCGATGAAGTGGTGCTTGAGTTCGACAGTCAGGGCAAAGACCTGAACTACCCGCCCGGCGCGAATCTGGAGGAGCCCCAGTCCAGCGCGGATTATCCAGCAGACGTCTGGCGCGAGGCCGAGAAGCGTTGGCTGGCGATGTCGCTTCAACAGCAGGACGACTTCCGCACGCAGGTGATCCAGACCCAGAAAAATACCTTTGCCCAGATCAGCTCGGGCCTGAAAACCGAGGGCTTCCTCTCGACCTTTTCGTTCTACGACATCCTGTGGTTCGGGCTCGGGGGCTTGAGCGCCTTCAAGCTCGGCGCGGGGATGGCGAGCAACGAATAAGGCGGCGATTCAACATCGCGATACGGCTTGCACCGAACCCAAAACGAATCGTGACACGGGCGGGCTTGTGTTACGCGTGATCCTCAAGCGCGGTGAAGAAGTTCACGGCGGCCGTGGCGGTTTGATGAGGTATAATAAGGCATAAACACGGCCATTCCGGAGTAAGACGCTGACGCGAGGCGAGATGCAAAAACGTCTGGACCCCAACGACTTCGTTCCATTCATCATCACGATGAATAACGGAGAGAAGTTTGCGGTCAAGCACGTCGAGTTAGCGATGTTGACCGCCTCAGACACGCTGTACATCTTCGACTACGCGCCCCGTGAAAAGGGGATTACGGAGTTGCAGAAGATCGCGCGGATCCACAACATCTGTACGATCGACAAGTCGATTGACTCTGCGGCCTGACCGACGCGGCAAGTAAGTCACACAGGCGGTGGCGGTGTGACGTTGACGCAAATCTAACGCATCGCGTTTAGCCCTGGCCGGGAATATCCTGCCGGGGCTGCCTATTGTCATCTAAGTTAAAGGTCTTATCCCCCTACTGGAGTTTTCTATGCCCATCGACCCCCAAGGCAAGACCGTCCTGATCACCGGCGCGAACCGAGGCATCGGCCTGAGCATCGCCGAGGCGTTTCTCAACGCCGGTGCTGCCAAGGTCTACGCGGCGGTGCGCAAGCCGGCGTCCGCACAAGCACTCATCGACAAGTCCGGCGGCAGGGTCGTAGCGATCGCGATGGACGTGACCCGGCCCGAGACGATTGCTGCTGCGGCAAAAACGGCCAACGATGTGCAGATCGTTGTCAACAACGCCGGCGTCCTCGCCCCGGGCGATGCGTTTAGCGATGCGGTCTTCGACAACCTCGACTTTGAGATCAACGTCAACGTCAAAGGCCTGCTGCACATGGCCCGCGCGTTTGTCCCGGTGCTCAAGGCCAACGGCGGCGGCGCGTTTGTTCAGCTCAACTCGGTCGCTTCGCTGCGCAACTTCGCGGACTTCACGACCTACTGCGCCTCAAAGGCGGCGTCCTACTCGATCACGCAGGGCCTGCGCGACAAGCTCTCGGACCAGGGCATCCAGGTGATCAGTGTGCACCCGGGCCCGATCAAGACCGACATGGCCGACGACGCAGGCTTCGCGGACATCGCCGACTCACCGCAGACCGTGTCCGACGGCATCGTCGCGGCGCTCAAGTCCGGCGAGTTCCACGTCTTCCCGGACACGATGGCCAGACAGATCTGGCAGGGCTACGAGGGCTTTGCCAAGGGCGTCGTCGAGCAGGCGATGACCGCGGAGGCGTGAGGCAAATCGCACACGTAAACCTTAATCCCGCGAGCCGCGTCCTTACGACGCGGCTCGCTTTTTAAGATTATGCTGAGCGTATGAAACCCGAACCCCTGCTCGCTGAACTCAACCGGATGCGTAAAGACCTCGGCGAAGACCCGACGGATATCGAGTGGCTGACGCTCCAGCACGCGTTCATCTTCATCAGCTACCAGCACAAAGAGTTTGAGAAATACGTCGCGGAGGCGAGTGCGCGCGGCGAGTTCAAGGCGTATGAAGAGGCGGATGGGATTTAGGCTACGTTTTTAGCCACAGATTTCACAGATCGCACAGATTTTTTATAAACCACGAAGTCACAAATGGCACGAAGAAGCCGTGTCTATGGCTTCGTGTTCTTTGTGTCTTCGTGGTTGGTTGTTTGAATCTGTGTGATCTGTGAAATCTGTGGCTAAACCGCAATCGCTTTGCCCCCCCGGCACATCTTCGCTGATCAGGCCGTCCTTGAGGCGTACGACGCGTTCGCAGCGGCGTTGCATCATTGGGTCGTGCGTGACCATGACGATGGTCAGGCCGCCGGCGTGCAGCTCATCGAACAGCG